>NZ_BAABBX010000025.1:0-766 GCF_039538245.1 Gryllotalpicola kribbensis | reverse complement strand
GCGGCGTGCGGTCTGGGCGGTGATGGGGTGGTCTTCGCCGTCGATGCGGGCGGTCCCGTGCCCGGTCTGGAAGTCGTCTCTGTTCACCACGATGAGGACGGTGGGGTGTGCCCCGCCCATGGTGGGGGTTTCGGGGGCGCGGGCGGCGGCGGCGAACACGGCGTGGATGACGTCGGCTTGCTTCTGTTCCCTCGTGCGGGTGTCTGTGGGCGGTTCGACCTCGGTGGCGGTGAGCAGGGGGTGCGTGGACCCGTCGACCTCCGGCTCCGCACCGGTGCCGCCATCGCCGGCGGCGCTGGCGCCGTGGGCGCCGTCGCCAGCACGGCTGTCGGTGTGGCTGGCCCCGGTGGCCTCGCTGGTGGGGGTGAACCGCACGGATGATCCGGTTCGTGGGTTGACGTAGGCGTCGAGGACGGCGCGGATGGCGGCGGCCTGCTCGACCGGTAGCAGCCCGGTGAGTCTCACGAGGCCGTCTCGAGCGTGTCCGAGGCGGAAGAACCGCTTCTCGATGGCGGCTTTCTCCACGGGTTCGATGCCGTCGGGGTCGAGTACCAGCTTCCATGCTTCAGCGGCTTCGACGACCGCGGTGGCCGGCAGGGTCTTGGAGAGTTCGATGAGGTTCGTGCACGCGGCGCTCATCAGCGCGGTCTCCGCCCGGTCTGCGGCCTCGATCAGCGGCCCGATGATCGCCGCGGCTTGCGCCCGGCCGAGGACGCCCTCGTGCACGGCGGACTCGATGACCGGCAGCTTCGCCAGCCGCCGCGAT
>NZ_BAABBX010000024.1:0-3264 GCF_039538245.1 Gryllotalpicola kribbensis | reverse complement strand
CGATGAAGGACGTAGCAATCTGCGATAAGCCTCGGGGAGTTGATAAGCGAACTGTGATCCGAGGGTGTCCGAATGGGGAAACCTGGCCAGGCCCTTTGGGTGACCTGGTTACTCCCGCCTGAATGTATAGGGCGGGTAGAGGGAACGTGGGGAAGTGAAACATCTCAGTACCCACAGGAAGAGAAAACAATAGTGATTCCGTTAGTAGTGGCGAGCGAACGCGGATGTGGCTAAACCTTCCACGTGTGATACCCGGCAGGGGTTGCGTGGTGGGGGTTGTGGGACCCTTCGAGGGAAGCTGCCGCTTTCCTGCGGTGACGTGTGCGTGGTGTAGGCGAACAGCTTGGAAAGGCTGACCGTAGCGGGTGATAGTCCCGTAGCCGAAATGCTGCGCCGGCCGGAGGGTGTTCCCGAGTAGCACGGGGCCCGAGAAATCCCGTGTGAATCTGCCAGGACCACCTGGTAAGCCTGAATACTCCCAGATGACCGATAGCGGACAAGTACCGTGAGGGAAAGGTGAAAAGTACCCCGGGAGGGGAGTGAAATAGTTCCTGAAACCGTTCGCTTACAAACCGTCGGAGCCGGCTTGTTCCGGTGACGGCGTGCCTTTTGAAGAATGAGCCTGCGAGTTAGCGATACGTGGCGAGGTTAACCCGTGTGGGGAAGCCGTAGCGAAAGCGAGTCCGAATAGGGCGTTTCAGTCGCGTGTCCTAGACCCGAAGCGAAGTGATCTACCCATGGCCAGGTTGAAGCGACGGTAAGACGTCGTGGAGGACCGAACCCACCAGGGTTGAAAACCTGGGGGATGAGCTGTGGGTAGGGGTGAAAGGCCAATCAAACTTCGTGATAGCTGGTTCTCTCCGAAATGCATTTAGGTGCAGCGTTGCGTGTTTCTTGCCGGAGGTAGAGCTACTGGATAGCCGATGGGGCCCAAAAGCTTACTGACGTTAGCCAAACTCCGAATGCCGGTAAGTGAGAGCGCAGCAGTGAGACGGTGGGGGATAAGCTTCATCGTCGAGAGGGAAACAACCCAGACCACCGACTAAGGTCCCTAAGCGCGTGCTAAGTGGGAAAGGATGTGGAGTTGCACAGACAACCAGGAGGTTGGCTTAGAAGCAGCCACCCTTGAAAGAGTGCGTAATAGCTCACTGGTCAAGTGATTCCGCGCCGACAATGTAACGGGGCTCAAGCACGCCACCGAAGTCGTGGCATTGCCGCAGTCGATAGGCCTTCGTGGTCCAGTCGCGGTGATGGGTAGGAGAGCGTCGTGTGGGCGGTGAAGCAGCGGGGGAACCCAGCTGTGGAGGCCACACGAGTGAGAATGCAGGCATGAGTAGCGAAAGACGGGTGAGAAACCCGTCCTCCGGAAGACCAAGGGTTCCAGGGCCAGGTTAATCCGCCCTGGGTAAGTCGGGACCTAAGGCGAGGCCGACAGGCGTAGTCGATGGACAACGGGTTGATATTCCCGTACCGGCGAAGAACCGCCCACGCCAATCCAGTAGTGCTAAGCATCCGAGCCGGCCCATCGTCCCTTCGGGGACACCGGGCCGGGGAGCGTGCGACCCCGTGCTGGTGCGGCGAGCGTAGTAACAGGTGTGACGCAGGAAGGTAGCCGTACCGGGCGATGGTTGTCCCGGGGCAAGGATGTAGGGCGAGCAGTAGGCAAATCCGCTGCTCATGCGCCTGAGATCTGACGCATACCCGTCAAGGGGAATTCGGTGATCCTATGCTGCCGAGAAAAGCATCGACGCGAGGTTCTAGCCGCCCGTACCCCAAACCGACTCAGGTGGTCAGGTAGAGAATACCAAGGAGATCGAGAGAATCGTGGTTAAGGAACTCGGCAAAATGCCCCCGTAACTTCGGGAGAAGGGGGGCCCGAAGCGTGAACCCACTTGCTGGGGGAGCGTGGAGTGGCCGCAGAGACCAGTGGGAAGCGACTGTTTACTAAAAACACAGGTCCGTGCCAAGTCGCAAGACGATGTATACGGACTGACGCCTGCCCGGTGCTGGAAGGTTAAGAGGACCGGTCAACTCCTTGTGAGTGAAGCTGAGAATTTAAGCCCCAGTAAACGGCGGTGGTAACTATAACCATCCTAAGGTAGCGAAATTCCTTGTCGGGTAAGTTCCGACCTGCACGAATGGCGTAACGACTTCCCAGCTGTCTCAACCGCGAACTCGGCGAAATTGCACTACGAGTAAAGATGCTCGTTACGCGCAGCAGGACGGAAAGACCCCGTGACCTTTACTATAGCTTGGTATTGGTGTTCGGTGCGGCTTGTGTAGGATAGGTGGGAGACTTTGAAGCGGGCACGCCAGTGTTCGTGGAGTCATTGTTGAAATACCACTCTGGTCGCTCTGGATATCTAACTTCTGACCGTGATCCGGTCAAGGGACAGTGCCTGGTGGGTAGTTTAACTGGGGCGGTTGCCTCCTAAAGAGTAACGGAGGCGCCCAAAGGTTCCCTCAACCTGGTTGGCAATCAGGTGGCGAGTGTAAGTGCACAAGGGAGCTTGACTGTGAGACTGACAGGTCGAGCAGGGACGAAAGTCGGGACTAGTGATCCGGCGGTACGTTGTGGAACGGCCGTCGCTCAACGGATAAAAGGTACCTCGGGGATAACAGGCTGATCTTGCCCAAGAGTCCATATCGACGGCATGGTTTGGCACCTCGATGTCGGCTCGTCGCATCCTGGGGCTGGAGTAGGTCCCAAGGGTTGGGCTGTTCGCCCATTAAAGCGGTACGCGAGCTGGGTTTAGAACGTCGTGAGACAGTTCGGTCCCTATCCGCTGCGCGCGCAGGAGATTTGAGAGGATCTGACCCTAGTACGAGAGGACCGGGTTGGACGAACCTCTGGTGTGTCAGTTGTTCCGCCAGGAGCACCGCTGATTAGCTACGTTCGGGATGGATAACCGCTGAAAGCATCTAAGCGGGAAGCCGGCCTCGAGATGAGATCTCCATCCCCTCGTGGGGAGAGGCTCCCAGCCAGACGACTGGGTTGATAGGCCGGATGTGGAAGCAGGGACGAAAGACCTGCGCAGCTGACCGGTACTAATAAGCCGACAACTTGTAACACCCCAACATGAACTCCATGACTCGCGTCCACTGAGTGGTTCCCGACATACGGGCACCAGCCAACAAGCTGAACAGACCAGTGCCTGGTCGACAACGTTTCGGCGGCCATAGCGGGAGGGAAACGCCCGGACACATTCCGAACCCGGAAGCTAAGACTCCCAGCGCCGATGGTACTGCAGGGGCGACCCTGTG
>NZ_BAABBX010000023.1:0-1310 GCF_039538245.1 Gryllotalpicola kribbensis | reverse complement strand
CACCGTGGGATGACCAGTTGTTTCCGGCAAGAAGCAAAGCAGAGATCCCACGATGACCCACAACCAGTCTGCCCTTTCGGCCTTGATCGGCGAAGTCCTCGCTGATCCCGACCTCGCGCACCAGGACGTGTTCCGGCGGATGCTGCAGGCCGGGCTGCAGGACCTGATCGACGCGGAGGCGACGGCCAAGATCGGCGCCGATCGTTACGAGCGCACCGCCGAGCGGATCACCCGCCGCAACGGCACCCGGCCCAAGACGCTCGCGACCCCGGCAGGGGAGGTGGATCTGACGATCCCGAAGCTGCGGGAAGGGTCGTTCTTCCCGTCGCTGCTCAGCCCCCGCCGGCGGGTCGACAAGGCGCTCTACGCCGTGATCTGCCAGGCGTGGATCGACGGGGTGTCCACCCGGAAGGTCGATCAGCTGGTGCGCGCCCTCGGCAACGACACCGGCATCAGCCGGTCGACTGTCTCGCGGATCTGCCAGGAGATCGACGAGACGGTGCAGGAGTTCCTGCACCGCCGCATCGACCACACCTGGTTCCCGTACCTGTTCCTGGACGCCACCTATCTCGATGTGCGCCACCGCGGCCGGGTCGTCTCCCAGGCCCTCGTGGTCGCTACCGGCGTCTCCGGAGACGGACGCCGGGAGATCCTCGGCATGAGCCTGGGGGACGCGGAGACCACCGACTTCTGGACCGAGTTCCTCCGCTCCCTCCGAGACCGGGGCCTCAAGGTCGCGACCGACGCCGACCCGCTCGGCGTGGCCCTGGTCACCTCCGACGCACACGCGGGCCTGAAGGCCGCGGTCAAGGCGATCCTGCCCGGCGCCTCATGGCAGCGCTGCCGAGTGCACTTCGCACGCAACATCACCCAGAAGCTCGGCTCGGCCCGATCCAAGCCCGTGAACGCGCTGATCACCACGATCTTCGCGCAGACCACCCCGGAGGCAGTCACCGGCCAGTACCGGGCCGTGACCGACTCGCTGCGCTCCTCGTTCCCCGAGATCGCCGACATGCTCCAGACCGCCGAAGCGGACCTCACCGGCTTCGCCGCGATGCCCCGCGAGCACTGGCAGAAAGTCTGGTCGAACAACCCGATCGAGCGCCTCAACCGCGAGATCAAGCGCCGCGCCGACGTCGTGCAGATCTTTCCCGACCGCGACGCTGTCACGCGCCTCATCGGCGCGGTCCTGCAAGAGCAGCACGAGGAATGGCAATACGGGGAACGCCGCTACTTCTCCGACATCTCGATGCGCAAACTCGTCCACACCCTCCACGAACACACCGAACCCGCACGCCCCGAGCTCTACC
>NZ_BAABBX010000022.1:0-1273 GCF_039538245.1 Gryllotalpicola kribbensis | reverse complement strand
CAGCTTGGAGTTCGGGGATGGCCACCTCCTCGGGCGTCTCGGTGAGGAGCTTCATCGATTGCTCGCTGAAGTAGCGGCGGTCACCGGCGTCCCACTCGTCGTGCTGCTCGACGAGCACCGCACCGGCCAGGCGCAGGAGCGCGGCGGGGTTCGGGAAGACGCCGACGACGTCGGTGCGCCGCTTGATCTCCTTGTTCACCCGCTCCAAGGGGTTCGTGGACCAGATCTGCCGCCAGTGCGCGGCCGGGAAGTGCCGGAACGCGGTGATGTCCTCGGCGGCCTCATCGAGCATGGTCGCGACTTTCGGGTGCGAGCGCTGCAGCATGCGGGCGACCTCGCCGAGCTGGGTCATCACGTGCTCGGCGTCGGGCTGGGCGAAGACGGTGCGGATGATCGAGGCGACCATCTGGCCGGCGGCCTTCGGCACCTGGGCGAGCACGTTCCGCAGGAAGTGCACCCGGCACCGCTGCCAGGCGGCGCCCTGGAAGACGGTCTGGATCGCAGCGATCAGCCCGGTGTGCGCGTCCGAGATCGCGAGCTTCACCCCGGCAAGCCCCCGGGCCTTCAGCGACCGGAGGAACTCGGTCCAGAACGCCTGCGACTCGGTATCGCCCACCTCGAAGCCGAGCACCTCCCGCCGGCCGTCACTGGCGATCCCGACCGCCACGACGACGGCTTGGGAGACGACTCGGTGGTTCACCCTGGCCTTGCAGTACGTCGCGTCGAGGAACACGTACGGGTACGCGCCCTCCAGCGGCCGGTCGCGGAATGCCGCGACCTCCTCGTCGAGATCGGCGCAGATCCGCGAGACCTCCGACTTCGAGATGCCGGTATCGGCGCCGAGCGCCTTGACGAGATCGTCGACCTTCCTCGTGGACACGCCGTGCAGGTACGCCTCCATCACCACCGCGAACAGAGCCTGATCCACCCGGCGCCGCCGCTCCAAAAGCGACGGGAAAAAGCTGCCCTGCCGCAGCTTCGGGAGCTTCAGATTCAGATCACCCGCCGTCGTCGAGAGCGTCCTCGGCCGGGTGCCGTTGCGCACCGCCGTACGCGCCTCGGTGCGCTCGTAGGGGGCCGCGCCGATGAACGCGGCGGCCTCCGCATCGATCAGCTCCTGATAGAGCATCTCGGTCGCAGAGCGGATGCGATCAGAGACATCCGTGAGCTTGAGTTCCCCGAGCAGCTCGAGGAGGGCAGACTGGTCCAGAGCCATCGTGCCTTGTGTCCTTCCGTGAGATTCCTAGACAGTTCTCACTGACCATCGCACGAT
>NZ_BAABBX010000021.1:0-591 GCF_039538245.1 Gryllotalpicola kribbensis | reverse complement strand
CGTGCAGGGCAAAGGCGCGCTGCGGCACGAGCTGACGGTCGAGAAAACCCTCCGATCGGGCCGGAAGGGGCGGGTGCCGCAGTCCAAGCTGCCCCGCCGCTCCAGCCGGCCATGGCTGGAGGGCGCCCGACTCTCCCAGCGGCCCGCGCGCGTGGAGGACCGGGCGGTGCCCGGGCACTGGGAGGGCGACCTGGTCGTCGGCCCCGAAAACTCCGGGCTGGTCACCCTGGTGGAGCGCTCCACCCGGTTCGCGCTCATCGGCCGCCTGCCCGGCATGCGCGACTCCGAGACCGTCATCGACCGCATCACCCACATGGTGCGCACTCTCCCGAAGGCCCTGTTCGAGACACTCACCTGGGATCAGGGACAGGAGATGGCCCAGCATGCGAGGTTCACGATCGACACCGGCTGCAAGGTGTACTTCGCCGACCCGCACTCACCCTGGCAGCGCGGCTCGAACGAGAACCTCAACGGGCTGATCCGCGACTTCTACCCCAAAGGCACCAACTTCAACACCGTCACCGACGCGCAGATCGCCGAGATGCAGCACTTGCTGAACATCCGACCCCGCATGACCTTGGAATTCAGCAC
>NZ_BAABBX010000020.1:0-1942 GCF_039538245.1 Gryllotalpicola kribbensis | reverse complement strand
TGTCGTTTTTGATGGTGTGAGGATTCCTTTGGTTTATTTGATTATTTGAATGTCAGTTTTGATGTTCTTTGGTCATGGTCGGATTCGGCCGCAGTTTTTTTGTGGAGAGTTTGATCCTGGCTCAGGACGAACGCTGGCGGCGTGCTTAACACATGCAAGTCGAACGATGAAGGCGAGAGCTTGCTCTTGTTGGATTAGTGGCGAACGGGTGAGTAACACGTGAGTAACCTGCCCTTGGCTCTGGGATAAGCGCTGGAAACGGCGTCTAATACTGGATATAACTTCCTGCCGCATGGTGGGGGGTGGAAAGTTTTTGCGGCCTTGGATGGACTCGCGGCCTATCAGCTTGTTGGTGAGGTAGTGGCTCACCAAGGCTTCGACGGGTAGCCGGCCTGAGAGGGTGACCGGCCACACTGGGACTGAGACACGGCCCAGACTCCTACGGGAGGCAGCAGTGGGGAATATTGCACAATGGGCGAAAGCCTGATGCAGCAACGCCGCGTGGGGGATGACGGCCTTCGGGTTGTAAACCTCTTTTGGCAGGGAAGAAGCTTTCGGGTGACGGTACCTGCAGAAAAAGGACCGGCTAACTACGTGCCAGCAGCCGCGGTAATACGTAGGGTCCGAGCGTTGTCCGGAATTATTGGGCGTAAAGAGCTCGTAGGCGGTTCGTCGCGTCTGCCGTGAAATCCTCAGGCTCAACCTGAGGCGTGCGGTGGGTACGGGCGAGCTAGAGTGCGGTAGGGGAGAATGGAACTCCTGGTGTAGCGGTGGAATGCGCAGATATCAGGAAGAACACCGATGGCGAAGGCAGTTCTCTGGGCCGTAACTGACGCTGAGGAGCGAAAGCGTGGGGAGCGAACAGGATTAGATACCCTGGTAGTCCACGCCGTAAACGTTGGGCGCTAGATGTGGGGACCATTCCACGGTTTCCGTGTCGTAGCTAACGCATTAAGCGCCCCGCCTGGGGAGTACGGCCGCAAGGCTAAAACTCAAAGGAATTGACGGGGGCCCGCACAAGCGGCGGAGCATGCGGATTAATTCGATGCAACGCGAAGAACCTTACCAAGGCTTGACATATACCGGAAACGGCCGGAGACGGTCGCCCCCTTGTGGTCGGTATACAGGTGGTGCATGGTTGTCGTCAGCTCGTGTCGTGAGATGTTGGGTTAAGTCCCGCAACGAGCGCAACCCTCGTTCTATGTTGCCAGCGGTTCGGCCGGGGACTCATAGGAGACTGCCGGGGTCAACTCGGAGGAAGGTGGGGATGACGTCAAATCATCATGCCCCTTATGTCTTGGGCTTCACGCATGCTACAATGGCCGGTACAAAGGGCTGCGATGCCGTAAGGCGGAGCGAATCCCAAAAAGCCGGTCTCAGTTCGGATTGAGGTCTGCAACTCGACCTCATGAAGTCGGAGTCGCTAGTAATCGCAGATCAGCAACGCTGCGGTGAATACGTTCCCGGGCCTTGTACACACCGCCCGTCAAGTCATGAAAGTCGGTAACACCCGAAGCCAGTGGCCTAACCCTTGTGGAGGGAGCTGTCGAAGGTGGGATCGGTGATTAGGACTAAGTCGTAACAAGGTAGCCGTACCGGAAGGTGCGGCTGGATCACCTCCTTTCTAAGGAGCATCTGGCGAGCTTGCTCGTCTAGAACCCATGTCCGAGGCGGATGTCCTCGGGTGGGGCTCGTGGGTGGAACGTTGACGATGCCTGCCGGTGATGCCGGTTGCAGTTAGTACGGCCTTTTTGGGGTTGGGAACGCTGTGGCTGGGGGAGCTGGTGGGGTGCGCGCTGTTGGGTCCTGAGGGACCGTGCCGGCTGCCTGGGTTTTCCGGGTGGTGGGGGCTGTTTCTTCAGGCCCGTCCGATGCAGGGGTTTCCTGTGGGTGGCGGGTGCTGTCCGTATTTTGAGAACTACACAGTGGACGCGAGCATCTT
>NZ_BAABBX010000019.1:0-1249 GCF_039538245.1 Gryllotalpicola kribbensis | reverse complement strand
CCGCGAAGGTGATCGCGAACGCGTTCAGCGCGGGCTTCCAGCGCACGACCCAGCGTGCCCTGCCGCCGCCGGTGGGGTCAAGCGACCGGGTCACCAGGTACAGGCACTTGAGCGCGGCGGCCTCGTTCGGGAAGTGGCCCCTGGCGCGCACGGCCCTGCGGTAGCGCGCGTTGATCGACTCGATCGCGTTTGTCGTACAGATGACCCGGCGGATCTCCACGTCGTACTGCAGGAACGGCACGAACTCCGCCCAGGACGACTCCCACAGCTGCACGATCGCCGGATACCTGCCGCCCCACTCGGCGGCGAACTCCGCGAACCGGTCCTTCGCCGCCTGTTCGCTCGGGGCGGTGTACACCGGGCGCAGCGCTTTGACGATCGCGTCGCGGTGCTGCCGTCCGGCGTACCGGAACGAGTTGCGGATCAGATGCACGACGCATTGCTGGACGACGGTGTGCTCCCAGGTCGTGTTGATCGCCTCCGGCAGCCCTTTCAGCCCGTCGCAGACCGCGATGAGCACGTCCTCCACGCCCCGGTTCTTCAGCTCCGAGAAGACCTGGAGCCAGAACCTGGCGCCCTCGGCGCCGTCTCCGGCCCAGATGCCGAGGATCTCCCGCTCCCCGGCCGTGGTCACGCCCATCACGACGTAGAACGGGGTGTTGCGCACTTGCCCGTCACGGACCTTCACGACGATCGCGTCCACGAAGATCACCGGGTAGAGCACGTCCAGCGGGCGGGCAGACCACTCGGCCAGCTCCCCGGCCACCTTCTCGGTGATCTTCGAGACGGTGTCCTTGGAGACCTTCGCCCCGTAGACCTCGTCGAAGTGCGCGGCGATCTCCCCGGTCGTCAAACCCCGGGCGGACAGGGAGAGGACGATCTGGTCGATGCCATCCAGGCGCCGCTTCCGCTTCGGGACGATCACCGGCTCGAACGAACCGTCCCGATCTCGGGGCACCTCAATCTCGACCGGGCCGATCTCCGTGAGCACCGTCTTCGTGCGGGTGCCATTGCGCACGTTCGCGGTCATCGGGGCCCCGCCGTGCTCGTGGCCGAGGTGCTCGGTCAGCTCCGCCTCCAGCGCGGTCTCGAGCACGTTCTTCGTCAGCTGGCCCAGCAGCCCGTTCGGGCCCACCAGACTCACGCCCCGTTCCTTCGCCTGCGCGAGCAACCGCTGCGCGAGCTCCTTCTGATCGATGATCTCCCCGGTCACGGGATCGACCATCACATCGTCTTCAACTTCGGTCGT
>NZ_BAABBX010000018.1:0-113986 GCF_039538245.1 Gryllotalpicola kribbensis | reverse complement strand
GTCGACTCAGATTCGCTACTCGACTCGGACTCCGACTCAGACGTACTCGTCGACTCAGACTCACTCGTCGAAGCCGACTCGGATTCCGACTCAGACGTACTGGTCGACTCCGACTCACTCGTCGAGACGGACTCACTCGTGGAACCAGACTCCGACTCCCACTCCGAGACACTGGCCGACCCGGACTCACTGACCGACGTGGACTCAGACTCAGAAGTACTCGTCGACTCCGACTCACTCGTCGAGACGGACTCACTCGTGGAACCAGACTCAGACTCCGAAACACTCGCCGACTCAGACTCACTACTTGACTCGGACTCCGACTCAGAAGTGCTGGTCGAGTCGGACTCAGATGTGCTCGTCGACTCGGACTCGCTAATCGATGTGGACTCCGACTCAGACGTACTCGTCGACTCAGACTCACTCGTCGAAGCCGACTCGGATTCCGACTCAGACGTACTGGTCGACTCGGACTCGCTCATAGACGTGGACTCGCTCGTCGAGGTCGACTCCGACTCGGACGTGCTGGTCGACCCGGATTCAGATGTGCTCGCCGACTCAGACTCACTCGTCGAGACCGACTCACTTGTGGAACCAGACTCAGACTCAGACTCAGAAACACTGGCCGACCCAGACTCGCTGACCGACGTCGACTCCGATTCCGACTCAGAAGTACTCGTCGACTCGGAGTCGCTGATCGACGCGGATTCCGACTCCGAGGTGCTGCTCGACTCGGACTCGCTCGTGGATACCGACTCACTCGTGGAACCAGACTCAGACTCAGACTCAGAAACACTGGCTGACCCGGACTCACTGGTCGACGTGGACTCAGACTCAGAAGTACTCGTCGACTCCGACTCAGACGCGCTGCTCGACTCAGACTCCGACTCACTCGTCGAGATCGACTCACTCGTGGAACCGGACTCCGACTCCGACGTACTCGTCGACTCAGATTCGCTGCTCGACTCGGACTCCGACTCGGAAGTGCTGGTCGAGTCGGACTCAGATGTGCTCGTCGACTCGGACTCGCTAATCGATGTGGACTCAGACTCAGAAGTACTCGTCGACTCAGACTCACTCGTCGAAGCCGACTCGGATTCCGACTCCGACTCCGACGTACTTGTCGACTCAGACTCAGACTCAGAAGCGCTGCTCGAGTCACTCGTCGAAGCCGACTCCGACGTACTGGTCGACTCGGACTCGCTCATCGACGTGGACTCCGACTCCGACGTGCTGGTCGACCCGGATTCAGACTCACTCGTCGAGGCCGACTCAGACTCAGAAGTACTCATCGACTCGGAGTCGCTGGCCGACGAGGACTCCGACTCGGAGACACTTGTGGACCCAGACTCGCTGACCGACGTCGACTCGGATCCCGACTCAGACGTACTCGTCGACTCAGACTCACTCGTCGAAGCCGACTCGGACTCCGACTCCGAAACACTGACCGACCCGGACTCGCTGGCCGACGTGGACTCCGACTCAGAAGTACTCGCCGACTCCGACTCGCTCGTCGACACTGACTGACTCGTGGAACCGGACTCCGACTCAGAGGTACTGGCCGATTCGGACTCGCTCGTCGACGTGGACTCGCTCATCGAAGCCGACTCGGATTCCGACTCAGACGTACTCGTCGACTCAGATTCGCTACTCGACGCGGACTCCGACTCAGAAGTACTGGTCGACTCCGACTCAGAAACACTGGCCGACCCGGACTCACTGGTCGAAGCCGACTCAGACTCGCTGGTCGACACGGACTCCGACTCAGAGGTACTGCTCGACTCCGACTCAGACGTACTCGTCGAAGCGGACTCCGACTCGGAAACACTGGCCGACCCCGACTCACTCGCCGACTCCGACGCCGACGTACTCGCAGACGCTGACTCTGACGTGCTCGTCGACTGCGAGCCGCTCGTCGAAGCCGATTCACTCGTCGACACCGACTGCGAGCTGCTCTCACTGCTCGTGTCCGACGGTGCGGCGGACTCGCTCGCCGATGAACTGGCCGACTCGCTGTCGGAGATCATGTCGCTCGGCGCCGGCGCGCCCGCGCCGTTGAAGTAATAGAAGAGCGAGTTGATGTTGTAGACCGAGATGCCGTTGGCCGGCAACGCCTGCACCGCGATCAGCAGCCCGTTGTCGGTCGTCAGATAGCCCGCGTACAGCGTGTTGCCGATGTACATCGGGTGCGCGACGAAGTGCGCCTGGACACCATTGATCGTGACGTTCGTCGCCGACAGAACCGCGAGGAAGTTCTCGGACGTGATCTGCCCGGTCGAGGTGGTGATGGCAGTCTGATACGAGACCGTGTGGCCGTTGTAGCTGCCGCGTCCCGTGCCGCCGTAGGACGAGTGCCCGGCTCCCGTGCTAGACAGGCTCGAATCGGCACCGCCACCGTACGAGATCGATGCGTTCGTCAGCCCCTGGTCCGAATAGTGCGGAATCTCGGCCGTGGCCGCCACGCTGCGCGTGAGCAGCGACGATCTGCTTTGGGCAGCCTGGCTCGTCGACTGGCTGACCGACTGGCTGGTTGACTGGCTGAGGGATGCCGACGCGCTGGTCGAGGCCGAGGCGCTGGTCGACGCTGACGCGCTCGTGGATGCCGAGATCGACTCGCTGCTCGAAATCGACTGACTCGTCGAGGTCGATGCCGACTGCCCCGAGTCGCCTGTTGAAGCAGAGGCCGACGTAGAGGTGGATGCCGCCGCCGGCGCGGCCGACTCAGAGGGTGCCGCCGACTGGCTGGTCGTCTGCGAGATCGACTGAGAGACCGATTGCGATGTCGACTCCGTCGTCGACTGCGAGTCCGACTCGCTGGCGGCTCCTGTGCTGCCAGGCGTCAGTACCGCACTGCCGTCCGTCGCGAGCGTGTTGAGCTGCACGGCGTTGACGTCATACGACATGGGCGTGATATCCGACATGTATCTATGATCCCCTGCCGCCCGGCCCTAGAGCAGCTTGCATCCAAGAAGTCACCGCAGATCCCCAGTCAGATCTGTGACGCCTGGCCCAGTCGCCGCACCATCAGCCAATGGTTGGTGTCCGCCAGCCGGTTGAACTCGATCTTGTCGAGCACCGCCTCGGCCAACGGCAGCCCCCGACCGCCCTCAGCGTCCTCGCCGGGCATCCCCTGCCCGTGCGATGGGGTGAATGTCTGGCCCGTGTCGTCGAGCTCGGCCTCGATCTCTTCAGGACGCACGCGGATCGTGAACTTCCAGCGCACCTCCCCCTCCGGCCGCCCGTACTCCACGACGTTGTTCGCGATCTCGATCACAGCGGTCTCGAACAGCATCACGTCTATCGGGTCGAGTTCCGGGTGGTCCGCTGCGGCTTCCGCAAGCAGCGTGTGCACCGCGTCGAGCTGCTCGGGCACCGCGAAGCCCTCCAGCACGTACTCCTTGCGACCGCTGACGTCCTCACCAGTCACGAGCTGCCTCCTCGACGGTTTCGTACGGCGCCAGAATCCGGTCGAGATTGGTCAGCTTGAGCACCGCCTTCACCTGCGCGCCCGCGGCCGCGATCCGCAGGTCGCCACCTTGCTGCCGCGCGGTCTTGAGCCCGCCGATCAGGGCACCCAAGCCAGACGAGTCGATGAAGTCGACCGCGTGCAGATCGACGATGAGGCGGGCTCTCCCCTCGGCGACGAGATCGTCGATTCGCGACTTGAGCGGCGGCGCAGCGACGAGGTTGAACTTGCCCTCCGGCGCGAGCACCACGTGTGTTCCCTGGTCCACTTCCTCGAAGTTCATCTGCGCTGCTGCTCCTTCTCTCATTCCTCGATCGGGGCCGGTGCGCCCTGCGACGTCGCCTCGACGCCGCCACCGGGAATCCGCCGGACTGCTACGGCGGTGACATCGTCGGTGGCGTCGTGCGAGACGGCGAAGTCGACGATTCGGTCGACGATCTGACGACAGCTCAGCTCGGGGTCGAGGATCGCATTGAGGCGCGCCTCAGCCTCGTCGAACGAGTCGTCGAGCACGTCGAAGACGCCGTCAGAGACCACGACCAGAAGCTCGTCCTCGCCGAGAACGTCGGATTCCCTGACCCACTCGTCTTCGATGGGCATCCCCAGCGGCAGATAGTCCTGCGACAGGCGCCGGTAGCCGCGCTGCGATGCGATGATCGCGAGCCCGTGGCCTGCGTCGACGTAGTCGAGCGCCCCGGTGGCGGGGTCGAGCCGGCCGACCCAGAGCGTCGAGAACCGGTTGTTGGCCTCGAGATCGTGCCGGGTGGTCGTCGACGTGCGGGCGATGGCGTCGCCGACGTCCGTGTAGCGCGAGTGGCCGCGCAGCACGGCGCGCACCTCAGAGGCGATGAGCGAGGCCGCGAGGCCCTTGCCCATGACATCGCCGAGGACGACCTGCAGGCGCTTGCCGGCGCCGCCCGGATCGTTGACGACGAACCAGTCGAAGTAGTCGCCGCCCGCCTCGCGCGCAGGCTGCACCCGCCCCGCGATCTCGACGCCGCCGATATCGGGGGCCGAGGTCGGCAGCATCAGCTGCTGCACCTGGCCTGCCAGGTCCATCTCCTCCTGCACGGCGAGCTCGCGCTCGAGCAGAGCGCCGAGGTCTGCGAGCATCTCGCGCTGCTGGCGGCCCAGCGTGCGCGGAACGAGATCGAGAATGCACAGCGCGCCGATGTTCTGGCCGCTCTGGCCGCGCACCGGGATGCCTGCGTAGAAGCGCACGCGCGGGGAGCCTGTCACGGCCGGGATCGACGCGAACCGCTCATCTTCCCGCAGGTCGCGGACCTCGAGGATCTCGTCCTGCTGGACCGTGACGCCGCAGACGGAGTCCTCGACGGGCGTCTGCCCCTTCGGAAACCCCACCGAGGCCACGGTGTACTGCGAGTCCTGGCTGATGAGGTTCAGGGCCGCGATCGGCGCGCCGAAGATCGCCTGGGCGAGACGCACGACACGGTCGTAACGCTCCCCCGGCACGCTGCGAGCGACTGCTTCGGCCTCGATACGGCCGGTGCTCATGGGCGGGGGCATCTGCATGGCGCAGCCTCAGACCGTCAGCTCGTCGAGAATCGGTTCGATGTCGAGCACGGACCGCCGCGTTGCGGACCACCCCATTCCGAGGGATGTCTCTCGGTTGGTGATGAGGACGACGACCGCCTCGGGGTGATTCGGCAGCACCATCATGAAGTGGATCGTGTGGCGAGTCGTCATCTGCATCTCTTCGAGCAGGCGCTCGCTCGGCACGCCGCGTTTCGCCGAGATGAGGTCTTCGACGTGACGGACCGTGTCGCCGCGGAACATCTCGACCGCGGCAGCCGCGACGGCCTCGAGGTACTCCTGCGTGAAGTACGCGACGTGATGCGCAACCCCGAGGAGTTCACCCGATCGCAGATCTGCGACTGCGCACCCCAGAGCTCCGTCGACCTCCTGGATGACCGACTCCATCACGTCGTCGAGCGTGCTCACGAGCGACACAGTGGCACCCGCCGTGCCGCCGGTCAGTGGGTCGCGCAACAACCATGTCGAGCGCGGCGAATCGGCGCTCTGACCGGCCATGAAGTAGACCGACTGGTCGAGCTCGTGCCCCCGGCGAGGATCGAACTCGCGACCAAAACATTAGAAGTGTTCTGCTCTATCCACTGAGCTACGGAGGCCGGACAAGTTTACCGAAAGGGCTAGAGCGCCTTCGCCGCGGCGACCAGCACCTGGTTCAGGGTCGGCACGCCCTCTGCGCGAAAGACCTCTGCTCCCCCAGCATCCGTCACGATCACGGTGGGCGTCGACCGGACGCCCGATGCCTCGGCGTCGCGCTCGAATGCCACGACGTCCTTCTCGACGACGGCGGCCCCCGGAATCAGCCGCCCCGCCTCGGCGAGCACCGCGCGCGTCGCCATGCACGGGCCGCAGAATGCCGAGGTGAAGAGGGTGAGCTGCACCCTTCCAGCCTAAGCAGGGTGTGCGCCAATAGGATCGGAGCATGTCTGCTGCCTCGGATCGTCTCGTCTGGATCGACTGCGAGATGACGGGTCTCGACCCCGATAAGGACGAGCTGGTCGAGATCGCGGTGGTCATCACCGACTCCGAGCTCAAGCCCGTCGCCGAGGGCATCGACATCGTGATCAAGGCGAGCGACGAAGCGCTCGCCGGCATGGGCGAGTTCGTGACGAACATGCACACGACCAGCGGCCTCATCACCGAGATCCCGACCGGCAAGAGTCTCGCCGAGGCCGAGTACGAGGTCATGGAGTACGTCCTCAAGCATGTGCCCGACGAGGGCAAGGCGCCGCTCGCCGGAAACACGATCGGCACCGACCGCATGTTCATCACGAAGTACATGCCGCGCCTCGACGCGCATCTGCACTACCGCTCGATCGACGTCAGCTCCATCAAGGAGCTCTCCCGTCGCTGGTTCCCGCGGGTCTACTTCCAGGCGCCTGAGAAGGCCGGCGGCCATCGCGCGCTCTCCGACATCCTCGAGTCGATCCGCGAGCTCGACTACTACCGCAAGGCGGTCTTCGTCGCCGCCCCCGGCCCGACCAGCGAAGAGGCGCTCGCCGTCGCCACGTCCGTGGTGAACGAGTGGGCTCCTCGCATGTAATACACTTGACTGGTTGCCCGCTCGCCTTCCGAGACGGGCCTCATGGTGGTCGTAGCTCAGTTGGTAGAGCACCTGGTTGTGGTCCAGGGGGTCGCGGGTTCAAGCCCCGTCGATCACCCCAATTCGCCCTGGCGGGCGCACGTGGTCTGATCCATGAATCGCTATCGTGACCGACGCGAGGCCGGCGAGATCCTCGCCGCGTCCGTGGCCGAGCAGCTCTCTTCCACCGCCGCCCCCGTCGTCCTCGGCCTCCCCCGCGGCGGTGTTCCCGTCGCGGCCGCAGTGGCCCGGGCGCTCGACGCCCCACTCGACGTCCTCGTCGTGCGCAAGCTCGGCCTCCCCCTCAGCCCCGAGGTCGCCATGGGCGCCATCGCCTCCGTCGGCGGCGAGCTCGCGGTTGTCGCGAACGACGAGCTGCGAGCGCAGGTGACCGGGGATGCCTGGGCCGATGCCCTTGCCAGAGAGACCGCCGAGCTCGAGCGCCGCGTGCGCGCCTTCCGCGGCGACCGCTCTGCCCTCGCCCTCGCATCGCGCACCGTGTTGCTCGTCGACGACGGCATCGCGACGGGCGCGACCATGCGGGCCGCCGCGCAGGCCGCACGGCGGCTCGGGCCGGCCCGCCTCATCGCGGCCGCGCCGGTCACGCTGCCCGGAGCCCGAGCGGCGCTGGAATCCGCCGACGACCTCATCTGCCCGTGGTTCCCGCCGACCTTCCTCGGCGTCGGGCAGGCATACCTCGACTTCACCCAGACGACCGACGACGAGGTGCGGCGGCTGCTCGGCGGAACCCCGACCTCGGGTTAGGCGTGTGTGACCGCCGCGGCGGGTTCGGGCGCGACGTGCCCCGGCGGCACGTCGTGCACGACGAGCACCGGGCACTTGCCGTGCTCCGCGACCGCCATGCTCACCGAGCCGAGCATGAGGCCGGCGAAGCCGCCGTGACCGCGGCTTCCGACGACCAGCATGTCGGCATCCCTGCTCTCTTCGATCAGCACGCGCGCCGGCGAGCCGTTGCGCACGAGCGTCGTCAGCGACGCCGGCGGGTTCGCACCCCACACCTTGCTCTTCGCCTCGACGATCGAGTCATGTGCCCAGCTCTCGAAGAGCACGGCGTCCACGGGGTACGCCCCCGCACCAATCGACGGGTACTGCCACACGGCGACCAGATGGATGCGCGCGCCGAGCGCATCGGCCAGCGCCGCCGCGCGGCGCAGTGCCGCAACGGAACGCTCGGAGCCGTCGAGCCCCACCACTATCTTCGTGGGCCTCTCGCCCAACCCCATTGTGTTCATGCCCGCAGTCTTGCCCGCCCGCGGCGCAGCGCACCGGGTCTTTCTGCTCAGCCCTTCACGGCACCTGCCGCGCGGCGTAGCCTGGCGGCGCAGGGACTTTCTGCCCTGGCATCCTGCCCCCGCCCCGGGCAATGCTGGCACGTAGGCGGATCACCCCCTGCCGGATCGAAGGTGCACACCGTGTTGATGCTCGAGCGTCCCGCCCCGCGGCCCGCCGGGGTTCTGGGAACCCACGGAAGCACGCTGGCGACCGTCCGCGTGCCGCGCGCCGACGGCGCGCCGTTCGAGGTGCAGCTCGTCGCGCGCGAGGTCGACCTCGACACCTGCGCGGTCTACGTCGACGGCCGCAAGCGCGGCTGGATCCACCACGAGGGCCACTACTACGTCGCCTACGCCGGCCAGATCCCCGAGTACGCGCACGAGTGCGGCCACTCTCTGCTCTGGGACGAAGCCGCCGCGCTGCTGTTGAGCGCCGCACCCGCACCGGCGGCCCGCGCATGACCCGCGTCTTCCTCGTGGACGACCACGAGGTCGTCCGCCGCGGTGTCGCCGACCTGCTCGACCGCGAGCGCGACATCGAGGTGGTCGGCGAGTGCGATGGCGCGACGCACGCCCTCGGCCGCATCCTCGCGACCCGCCCCGACGTCGTGCTGCTCGACGTGCGCCTGCCCGACGGCAGCGGCGTCGACATCTGCCGCGATGTGCTGGCGGCGGCGCCCGACACCCGCTGCGTGATGCTCACCGCGTACGACGACGACGAGGCGGTCTATTCGGCGATCCTCGCCGGCGCGATCGGCTACGTGCTCAAGGACATCCGCGGCAACGGCCTCGTCGAGAGCGTGCGCCGCGCCGCCCGCGGCGAGTCGCTCATCGACGCCGGGCTGCGCGAGCGCGTCACGCAGCGCATGCGGCACGGCGCCGACGACCCGCGCTTCGACGCCCTCACGGCCCGTGAGAAGCAGGTTCTCTCGCTCATCGCCGACGGCTTGTCGAACAAGCAGATCGGCCACGAGATGGGCCTTGCCGAGAAGACGGTGAAGAACTACGTGTCGTCACTGCTCGCGAAGCTCGGCCTGCAGAGCCGCACTCAGGCGGCGCTGCTGCAGACCGGCGCGCGCAACTAGCGGTGCCCTGAGACGAGGTCCGCGAGCCTCGCCAACGGCGACGTCGTGGCTCGTCCGGCATGCTCGGCGCGGTCCGCGGCGCGATAGAGCGCATACAGCGACTGCACCGCGACCCAGCGCAGCGGTTCGCGCTCCCACCGCCGCACACGGTGGTCGACCCACGGCAGCGTCACGAGCTCGCTGTCCTTCCCGAGGATCAGGTCGCTGAGGGTGCGGCCGGCGAGATTCGTCGAGGCGACGCCCGTGCCGACGTAGCCGCCTGCCCACCCGAGCCCCGTCCCCCGATCGAGCCCGACCGTCGCGGACCAGTCGCGCGGCACTCCGAGCACACCCGACCATGCGTGGTCGAGCTGAACACCGCGCAGCACGGGCCAGAAGCGCTCGATGACGGCGCGCAGCTCGGCGACGGTCGCCGCGGGAGTCCGCCCGTCTGCGTCCACGCCGGAGGCGTAGCGATAGGGGCGCCCGCGGCCGCCGAACGCGATGCGATCGTCGGCCGTGCGCTGCGCGTACATGTACGCGTGCGCCATGTCGCCGAGCGTCTCACGCCCGTCCCACCCGATTTCGGCCCACGCGGATGCCGGCAGCGGTGCCGTCACCACGAGGGAGGAGTTCAGCGGCAGCCACTCGCGGTGGAACTTCGGGAAGCCGGCGGTAAAGCCCTCGGTCGCGCGCACGATGACGGGCGCGCGCACGGTGCCGTGGGCGGTGAGCGCGTGATGGGGCTCGATCGCGGCGACGTGCGTGCCTTCGTAGAGCTCGACGCCGAGCCGAAGCACCGCCTCGCGCAGCCCGCGCGCGAGCTTCGCGGGGTGCAGCCGGGCGGTGTGCGGGTGCCAGACGGCGCCCAGAGCGCCCTCGACATTGATGCGACGGCGCGCTTCGCTCGCTGACAGCAGCTCGACGCCGCTCTCGGCCCAGGTCTGCTCAGCGCGCGCGAACTCCTGCAGGCGCCCCAGTTGGGCGCGGTCGGTGGCGACGGTGAACTCGCCGCCCTTGTGCAGGTCGGCATCGATGCCCTCCGCGCCGGCGACGCGGATCACCTCGTCGACGGTCTCGTTCGCGATCTGCTGGAAGCGCGCCACGACAGACCGGCCGTGCCGAGCGACGTACTGCTCGCGCCCGCCCGTGATCGAATTCGCGAGCCACCCGCCGTTGCGCCCGGACGCGCCGTAGCCCGCGAAGCGCTGCTCGAGCAGCACCACGCGCAGGGCCGGTTGCGCCTTCTTCAGGTAGTAGGCCGTCCAGAGACCCGTGTAGCCGGCGCCGACGATGCAGGCATCCGCCTCGATCGACTCGGCAAGGGGCGGGCGCTGCTCGACCTCGCCGAGCTGCGACCACCAGAAGGACACCTCGCCGTTCTTCACGAGGCCAACGGTATCGTGGGCCCGTGGTCGAGCTGAGCCAGGACGAGTTCGAACGGCTCGTCACCGACGAGCTCGACGCCCTGCCAGACGACATGGTCGACGGGCTCGAGAATCTGGTGTTCCTCGTCGAGGACCGACCGGAAGACGGCTCGCTCGACCTGCTGGCCGTGTACGACGGAACGGATCTGACCGAGCGGGACCGCTATGGCTTCGGCGAGCTGCCCGACCGCATCATCGTCTACCGCGAGCCGCACCTGGCAGCGTGCGACACCGTCGACGAGCTGCGCGACGAGCTCCACGTCACCCTGGTGCACGAGATCGCCCACTACTACGGCATCGACGACGCCGAGCTGCATCGCCTCGGCTGGGCGTGACTAGATGTTGGTGTCCTGATCGTCGAGCTCGATGGAGTCGCTGCCCGGGGCGTCGAAGCGGTAGCTCACGAAGAGCGTGTCGCCGACCTGCCGGGTCGACTGGGCGACGTAGTGCAGTTGCGACGGCAGCCCCTCGACGGCGACGAACGCTTCGATGTCCTTCTCGTACTCGCCCTCGATGAAGCTGCGGTGTTGGGTCTGTCCCTGAAGGGGGCCGTCGAGGAACTCGGTGATGTATTCCTTAGCGGTCTCTGCGGTGCTCATGTCGAGAATCTAGCCCGAGGCTACGACGTGGGGCTAGGGACTTGCGTTGCGTCGAGAACGAGGTCAGCGAGGGCGAGCGGATGCTGCGTGCGCACGAACCGCGTGAACTGCTCGTCCCACATGTCCCAGTGCGCGTCGAATGCGCCGCGGTCGCGCACGAGGGCGCGTCTCTTGCGCACGGCGTCGTCTGCGCTGAGCCACACCCGCAGATCGGCGAGGGGCGCGGAAGCCCTGCTGAGCGCACCGCACCCCTCGATCACGAGCGGCCGGTCGGCGCGCACCTCATGCCACTCGGCCGGGCGGCCGGCCGCCCAGTTCCAGCGCCGCCAGCGACCGGTGCCCGTGTGGCGCAGCGGTGCGAGCAGCTCGGTCGCGACGGCGCGACTCGCCGCGGCCAGGCCCTCCCAGCCTGGGTAGAGATCGTCGAGCCGCACCAGCTCGGGCACGGCGCTCCCTGGCCAGCCGGCGACCAGCGCGTCCGCGAGCGTCGACTTGCCGGCACCGCTCGGCCCGTCGATGAGGACGACCGGATTCCTCGCCGGGAGCGCCCCGACGGCGGCGATCACCTTCTCGTCAAGACGCAATCCAGTGCCAGCTTCCCGTCGAGACGGACACGGCCACCGCGGTCGCGGCGATCGCGAAGCCGATCGCGAACGCGACCGCGTCGGCGCGCCCGAGCGTGGCGGGCCGGGCCCAGCTACGCGGGCCCGCCGCACCGAAGCCGCGCGACTCCATCGCCGTCGTCAGCTTCGTGCCGCGGCGAATGGCGAGCACGAGCAGTGCGAACACCAGACCCGCGTAACGCTGCAGCCTGCCCCGGTCGGCGACGCCGCGCGCCCTGCGGGCGAGCGACAGCGCCCGCCAGTCGTCGAAGAACAGCCCGACCAGGCGCAGCGCCGCCAGCGCGCCGATCACGAAGCGCGCCGGAAGGCGCACGATCTGCGCGAGCCCGTCGGCGAGCTCGGTGGGGTCGATCGTGAGGAACAGCACGACCGACGGCACCCCGATCGCCAGAATGCGCAGCGCCGTCGCGATCGCGAAGCCGATCGACCCGTCCGTGACCTCCACGACCCCCCACTGCCACCACACGCGCCCGGACGGCACGCCGTAGAGCGTCGTGGTGACGCCGGCGAGGAGCGCGGCGACGATGAGCGGCATGAGCCGCGGAAGCACGCGCCGCCACGGCAGGCCCGTGAAGGCGAGCACGGCGCTCTCGAGCACGACGGCGACGACGGCGCTCACCCAGTCCACCGTCGCGAGCAGGGTGAACGCCACGAGCAGGGCGCAGCCGAGCTTGGTCGCCGGGTTGATGCGCGCGAGCAGGCCAGAGCGAATCGCGGGAAGCAGCGCGCTCATCGCAGCGCCTCCTGCTGTCTGCGAGGCTCGAGCCGCCACTCGCGGGCCCCGAGGGCCCCGGCCAGCTCTTCGTCGTGGCTCACCGCGACGATCGCGTTGCCCGCGTCGGCCAGCTCGCCCAGCAGCAGGACGAGCTCGGCCCAGGTGAGCGCGTCCTGCCCGAAGGTCGGCTCGTCGAGCAGCAGGACGCGCGGTCGCGTGGCGAGTGCCGTCGCGACCGACAGCCGGCGCTTCTGCCCGCCAGAGAGGGTGAACGGATTCGCGTCGGCGAGGCCGTCGAGCCGCAGCCGCGCCAGCAGCTCGTCGACCCGCGCGTCGACTTCGGCGGCCGAGAGCCGCAGCGCCCGCGGACCGACCGCGAGCTCGGCGCGCACGGTGGACGCGAGCAGTTGATGCTCGGGGTTCTGGAAGACGCTGCCGATGCGCGTGAGCAGTTCGCGCGACGACCAGCGGATCGGCGCGGATGCCGCACCGGCCGCGAGCTGCGGTGCGGCCGTCACGGCGCCCTTCCGCGGCGCCAGCAGTCCGCCGAGGGTGAGTGCTGTCGTCGACTTGCCCACACCGTTCGGCCCCGAGACCACCACGGCCTCCCCCGCCCCCAGCGCGAACTCGATGCCCTCCGCAACGGGCTGCGCCCCCGGCCTGCCGACGCCGAGGCCGGTCGCGGAGAGCAGTCGCTCGCGAGCAGGTCGCACCGCCAGCGAAGGCAGGACGGGGCGGCCGGGCAGCCAGACCCCGGCCGCCGCCAGCTCATCGCCGCGGGCGGCGAGCACGCGGTCAGGGTTCCCGTCGGCGAGCAGGCGGCCGTCGGCGCCGATCACGACGACGCGGGTCACGAGATCGCGCCAGACCGCGACCCGGTGCTCGACGACGACGAGCGTCGCCCCGCTCGCCCGGACGGCGCTGCCGACCGATGCGCGGACCTCGGCCACCCCGGCAGGGTCGAGGTTCGCGGTGGGCTCGTCGAGCAGCAGCAGGCCGGGGCGCATGGCGAGGACGCCGGCGAGCGCGAGGCGCTGCTTCTGCCCGCCGGACAGCTCGGCGGTCTGCCGAGTGAGCGGCACATCGAGCCCGACCGCGTCGAGCGACGCGCGCACGCGGGGCCAGATCTCGTGGAGCGGAACCCCGAGGTTCTCGAGCCCGAAGGCGACGTCGTCGCCGACGCGCGCGAGGATCTGCTGCGAATCGGGGTCCTGCAGCACGAGTCCGACCCGGCCGCGCTGCTGCGTCGGGTCGACGCCGTCGACGAGAAGCGTGCCCCGCTCCTCGCCCTCGTCCTCGCCGCCGAGCACCCCCGCCAGCGCGGCAAGGAGCGTCGACTTGCCCGCCCCCGATGCCCCGAGCAGCAGCACGCGCTCGCCGGGCTCGATCACGAGGTCGAGGTCGGAGACGGCCCACTCTCGCCGCCCCGCGTGCCGCCAGCCCCAGCCGCGGGCGCTCACGCGTGCCGGGCCGGCCGGTCCCTGGCCGCTCAGGAGCGCGCCACCGCCTCGCGCCCCGCGGCGAAGCGGCTCAGCGCACCCGTCTTGGCGAGCGCCTTGACCAGCAGCCACGAGCCGAGGCCGGCGATGACGATGCCCGAGACGATCGTCGTCGACGCATAGAGCAGGGCGAACAGCGGCTTCGCGCCCGGGTACCACACCGTGAGGTCGAGGACCGACTCGCCGACACCGGCTCCGAGGCCGCCGAGCAGGGCCGCCCCGAGCCCCCAGCGGCGGTACAGCAGGATCGCGAACACGACCTCGACCCCGAGCCCCTGCGCAAGACCGGACAGCAGGGTCAGCGGGCCCCACACCGTGCCGAGCAGGGCCGACACGCTGGCGGCGACCAGCTCGCCGAACAGCGCGGCGCCCGGCTTCCGCACGATCAGGCCCACCAGCACGCCGGCGAACAGCCATGGGCCGTTGATGAGGCCCTGCAGCCCGGGAAGAGCGGCCTCGAGCGGCGCCCCGACGGGGTTGGACACGAGGTCCCATACCCAGAACACCACTCCGGCGGCGACGGCCAGAACCGCGGCGATGACGATGTCGACGGGGCGCCACTTCAGCGACCTGGCGCGCTTCGGCGCGGCATCCGTCAGCGAATCGATTGTTGCGTGCACTCGTTGATCCCTTTCCCTGAAGAAACGAGGGCACGGGAAATGAGAATGTCTGCCTTCCTGCGCCGGCATGACCCGGATCAGGTTCGACGGTCGAAGGTTGAGAACCTTCCTCTCAGCCCGGCTCACCGGACTCCCGTGTACAGGCCCCAATCATAGACTGAGCCGCATGACCCCGTTCGCACCCGTGATCGCGCTCGCGATCGCGTTCATCGTGCTGCTGCGGGTTCTGATCTGGCGGCGTCGCCGGGACGAGAAGCGGCGCGCCGAGCGCCGGGCCGCTCGACGCTAACGGCGCTTCGTGCGTGCGCGCGCCAGGCCTTTGAGCACGCCGCCGGCGACCCAGACCAGAGGAGTCGCAACGGCGATCAGCGTGACGATGTTGGGCTCGAAGCGCAGCCCGCGGATGTCGCGGACGTAGGCGCCGAACGGAACGCTCAGAGCGACTCCGCCGCCCCCGCTGCCTTCCCCCTCGCCGTTCAGCGCGGACTCCCCCGGGCGCTCGCCGCTGCCGTGGCCCTCGCCCGCACCGAACGCGTGATACGACAGCGCGACGGGCATGATGTGGACCCCGTTCAGCTCCGTCGCCTCGCCGTACACGGTCGACAGACCGAAGCCCTTGATCAGTTCACCGATTCTCTCCGCAACGCTGCTCATGCGTGCCACGCTACGCGGCGCCCCGCCGCGGTGCCAGGGTCTTCTCAGACGCCGCCTCACTCGCATGGGAAGATCGACCGATGCCCGCCCGACGCCTGAGCCGCATGGTCGCCGACGCCGTTCTCGGCGTCGTCGCGCTCGCCGTCGCGGCGCTCCTGCTCTGGCACGGGGCGATCCCCGACCGCGGCGGGGTCATGGGCCTCATCGAGTCGGTGCTGCCGTGGTTCGGCATCCTCATCGTCCTGCTCGCGATCATCGCGGCGGCCCGGCGATCGGCGTTCGCGGGAATCGGAGCGCTCGTCGCGGCGGTCGTGTGGGCGGCGCTCTTCGTCCCCCAACTGACGCCGCATCATGGCGAGGGCGACGGGAACCTCAGCATCATCAGCGAGAACGTGGATGCCGACAACGCCGACCCCGGCACGACCGTGGCCTCCATCGCCGCACGGCACCCGCAGGTCATCGCGCTTCAGGAGCTCACCGACACGTCGACGCAGGCGGCGCTGACCACGCTGGCCGGCGCCTACCCGCACCACTACATCGTGGGCACCGTCGGAGTGTGGAGCGAGCTGCCGCTCTCGAACGGCCACTCGCTCACGCTGGGCCTCGGCTGGAAGCGGGCGCTCAGCGTCGACGTGCAGACCGATGAGGGCTCGGTGCGGGTCTACGCCCTGCACGCGGCGTCGCTGAGGCCGGGGCAGTTCACTCAGCGCGACGAGATGCTGCGCACCCTCGCGGCCACCCTGCGTGCCGACGACTCGACGCGGCTCATCGCCGTCGGGGACTTCAACGCGGCGTCCACCGACCGCGCCTTCCGCCAGCTGCTCGACACCGTGAGCGAGCCGCGCACGAGCCAGTGGGGCCTCGGCTTCACGTGGCCCGCACGGCTGCCCGTCGCCCGCGTCGACCACCTGCTCGAACGCGGCCTCGGCGTCGTCTCGAGCGTCGTGCTGCCCGCGAACGGCAGCGATCACCGCCCGATCGAGGTCGGCCTGAACTAGCCGCGGTAGTGATCGCTCTCGCCGACGCGCCGCGGCTTCGTGCCGAGCAGCGCCGCGGGCCCGAGCACCCCCGCGCCGAACTTCGCCGCGATGCCGTCGACGGCCCGCTCGGTCTCGCGCCAGTCCTCGTCGGGGTCCCACAGGGCCGGCTGGCCGGCATCCGGCTCGAGCTGCTCGACCCGCACGCCGATCAGCCGCACCGGCACGCGCTCCCGCCAGGCCTCGTCGAGCAGCGCCACCGCCTCCTCATAGATGCGGCGGCCGACCGAGGTGGGCTCGGGCAGCGTGCGCGAGCGCGAGATGGTGCGGAAGTCGGCGAAGCGCAGCTTGAGGTTCACCGTGCGCCCGGCGACGGATGCCTGGCGCAGCCGCTCGGCAGCACGCGAGGCGAGCCGCAGCAGCTCGCGCCGCAGCACCGCAGGGTCGGTGACGTCGAACTCGAAGGTCTCCTCATGGCCGATCGACTTCTCGAGGCGGGTCGTCTCGACCTCGCGCACGTCGATGCCGTTCGACAGCTGCCACAGGCGCCTGCCGCCGACCCCGAGCCGCTTCTCGAGCAGCTCGACCGGCGCGGCCGCAATGTCGGCGACGGTACGCAGCCCGAGGCCCGCGAGCGCGGTCTGTGTCGAGGGGCCCACGCCCCACAGCGCACCGACGGGCAGCGGGTGCAGGAAGTCGAGGGTCTGCGCGACCGGCACGACGAGCAGGCCGTCGGGCTTGGCCCGGCCCGAGGCGAGCTTGGCGACGAACTTGGTTCCGGCGACTCCGACCGACGCCGGCAGCCCCGTCTCGCGGCGCACCCATTCGCGCAGCTGAGCCGCGATGTGCGCGGGGCTCCCGAGGAGCTTGCGCGCGCCGGCGACGTCGAGGAAGGCCTCGTCGATCGAGACCGGCTCGACGAGCGGGGTCGCCCGCCGGAAGATCTGCATGACCTGGCGGGACAGCTCGGCGTACCGCTCCATGCGAGGATCGACGGTGATGGCATCCGGGCACAGCCTCAGGGCCTGCGCGACGGGCATCGCCGAGCGCACGCCGAACCGGCGCGCCTCATACGAGGCGCTCGAGACGACCGACCGCCCGCTCGCATGACCGACGATGAGTGGCTTGCCCGCGAGCTCGGGCCGGTCGAGCACCTCCACCGATGCATAGAAGGCATCCATGTCGACGTGCAGGATGTGGGCGCCGGTGTCGTCCACCGGGCCGACCGTCACCTGGCGGTCGCTTCCGTCCGTCTTGCCCACGTCGTCCATCTTCTCTCGGGCAACTGATAACCGGGCGGGTCGAAACGATTCGATGAATCTGCCTAGGCTGGGGCCATGGAATTCAGATACCTCGGCAACTCGGGTCTCAAGATCTCCGAGATCATCTACGGCAACTGGCTCACCCACGCTTCGCAGGTCGAGAACGACGCGGCCAACGCGACCATCCACGCCGCGCTCGACGCCGGCATCTCGAGCTTCGACACGGCCGACGCCTATGCGAACACGGCGGCCGAGGTCGTGCTCGGCGACGCGCTCAAGGGCGAGCGTCGTGAGAGCCTCGAGATCTTCACGAAGGTGTACTGGCCGACCGGCCCCGGCGGCAAGAACGACACCGGTCTCTCGCGCAAGCACATCATGGAGTCGATCAACGGCTCGCTCACGCGCCTCGGCACCGACTACGTCGACCTCTACCAGGCGCATCGCTTCGACTACGAGACGCCCATCGAAGAGACGATGCAGGCCTTCGCCGACATCGTGCGACAGGGCAAGGCGCTCTACATCGGCGTGAGCGAGTGGAATGCCGACCAGATCCGCGCGGGCCACAAGCTCGCGAAGGAGCTGGGGTTCCAGCTCATCTCGAACCAGCCGCAGTACAACATGCTGTGGCGCGTCATCGAGCAGGAGGTCGTGCCCACCTCCGAAGAGCTCGGGCTCTCGCAGATCGTGTTCTCGCCCATCGCGCAGGGCGTGCTCACGGGCAAGTACCTGCCCGGGCAGCCGGCGCCCGAGGGCAGCCGCGCGACCGATGAGAAGGGCGGCAAGAACATGATCGCCCGGTGGATGCGCGACGACCTGCTGACCGCCGTGCAGAGCCTCAAGCCGATCGCAGACGAGCTCGGCCTCACGCAGGCTCAGCTCGCCGTGGCCTGGGTGCTGCAGAACCCGAACGTCGCCGGAGCGATCGTGGGCGCGAGCCGCCCCGAGCAGATCGCCTCGAACGCCGCCGCAGCCGGCGTGAAGCTCGAGGCGTCCGTTCTGGCCAAGATCGACGAGGCGCTCGGGGGCTTCACCGAGACGGACCCGACGCTCACGCAGTCGCCCGAGACGCGCGTCGCCTGAGCCGTTCGACAGGGAGGCCGCCCTTCGGGGCGGCCTCTTCCGTTTGACGGTTCCCCAAAGGTGTTCGGTAGTATCTACCCCCATTAGGGGCACAGAGCAGCTACCCGACGCTCTGCAGCCATGATCAGCGGAGGGAACCCGTGACGGACACCACCCCCATGACCAACACTCCTCACATCGAAGCCACCGTGGTGCGCAGCGCCGAAGGGCCGTACATCGGCCAGATCTCGGTCGACGGCTCGATCACCACGATCGAGGGCCGCACCGAGGACGGCGTGCGTCGTGACATCATCCGGGCCGTCGCGGGGGTCGCCCAGCGGCTCGACCGGCCCGTTCGCCTGATCGCGCGCGACAGCCTCGGCACGCAGGAGGTGCGGGTCTCTGCCGACGGGTACACCGAGGCGCTGAGCCCGGTCTCGCCCGCCCCCTCCGCGCCGCCCGCCCCGGCGGCCGGGCTCGACTTCGACGCCATCATCGGCGCGGGCGACCAGCACAACCCGGGCCAGAGCCCCGTCAGCGACGACGACACCCTGACGCAGCCCGCCGGCCGCTCGGCAGCCGTTCCCGATCTCGAGTACCTCTTCCAGGCGCCCGGCGACAACGCCGCGGCGGATGCCCCGCCCGCGGTTCCCGTGAGCGTGCGTCCCGCCCCTGCGCCGGCCCCAGACCCTGCGCCGGCCGAGCCGGCGGCATCCGCCGCACCGACGGCGAACACCATCGCGCCGCCGCCCGCCGCGCCCGCACAGCCCGCGCCCTCGGCCGCGACCGCCGTGCCGCTGCCGCCCGAGCCGGTGTCGCCCGAGCACGCCCCCACGCTCGACGACTTCATGGCTCAGCGCCCCGACGCGCCGACCGCCCCCGCCGAGCTCGGCTGGCAGGGCCTCGTCCGGAAGGCCTCCTTCGGGCTGATCAACCCGGCACCCGGCGCCGCCGAGCTCGCCCGCCGCGAGGCGATCGCGAAAGTGCAGCGCACCTTCGCAGGCCCCCGCACGATCGTCGTCATCAACCCCAAGGGCGGCGCCCACAAGACCACCGCGACGATGATGCTCGCGGCGACCTTCGGCGAGCACCGGGGTGGCTACACACTCGCCTGGGACAACAACGAGACGCGGGGAACGCTCGGCTGGCGGGCGCGCCCGGCGGCGCACCACAACAGCGCCGTCAGCCTGCTGCACGACCTCGACCGCTTCGGCGACACCGGCTCGTCGCGCATCGGCGACCTCGACGACTACGTGCGCGCGCAGGGCTCGGCCCAGTTCGACGTGCTCGCGAGCGACGAGGACCCCAACGCCACGCAGCTGGTCGACGGCCATGCGTTCGACAGCCTGCACGGCACCCTGCAGCGCTTCTACCGCCTCATCGTCATCGACACCGGCAACAACATGCGCGCCCCGAACTGGCTCGCCGCCGTCGAAGCGGCCGACCAGCTCGTCATCGTGACGACCGTGCGCGAGGACACCGCGGCCAGCGCGGCGTGGCTCGTCGACGGGCTGCGCGAGAAGGGCCTCGACGACAAGATCGACAACGCCGTGACGGTGCTGTCGGCGACGACCGACTCGCCCGACCCGCAGCTCGCACGCCGGCTGCGCGGCCACTTCGGCTCGCTCACCCGCGCCGTGCTCGAGGTGCCGCACGACCCGGCCCTCGTCGACGGCGGCGCGATCAGCTACGAGCTGCTCTCGCGCGCCACGCGCGAGGCGTGGCTCACGGTCGCCGCCACGGTCTCCGACGGACTGTAGGCCCGGGCGGTCTCCGCACCCGCCCGCGGTGCCAGGATGGAGTCATGGCTCGAGTCGCGATCATCGGCGCACATGGCAAGATCGGTCAGGAGCTCATGCGCGAGCTCTATGACGCAGGTCACGACTTCGTCGGCATAGCGCGCGGTGAGGAGCACGCCGAGGACATCTTCCGCCTGGGCGGCGAGGGCGTCACGCTCGACCTCGAGGCGACCGACGCGGCGACGCTCGCCGCGGCCCTCGAGGGCTGCGATGCCGTGGTCTTCACGGCGGGCGCCGGCCCGAACAGCGGAGTCGAGCGCAAGCGCACCGTCGACTACGGGGCGTCGGTGCTCTCTGCAGAGGCGGCGCAGGCCGCGGGCATCCGCCGTTTCATCCAGATCTCGGCGGCTGGCGTCGACGACCCGAGCACCAAGACCGTCGTGCCCGACCCGCAATGGGCCGCGTATGTCGATGCGAAGCGCGACGCCGACGCCCGGCTGCGCGAGTCGGGCCTCGACTGGACGATCCTGCGCCCCACCGCGCTCACGACCGCCGACGGGACGGGTCGCATCGAGCTCGCAGAGCACGTCGACCGTGCGAACGGGTCGATCCCCCGGGCCGACGTCGCCGCGACCGTCCTCGCCGTGCTGGAGAACCCGGGAACCATCGGTGAACAGTGGGAGCTCACCGGCGGCTCCACGCCCATAGACGAAGCGGTCTCGCGGCTAGTCTGAGTGCCATGACGTCGGCCGACAAGCCGTGGCTCGCGCACTACGCCCCCCGCGTGGCGCCTGAGATCCCGGCCGTGACAGAGTCCCTGCCCCGCCTGATCGAACGCACCGTCACGGACTTCCCCAACGCGGTCGCCCTCGACTTCCTCGGCGCCGAGACGCGCTATCGCGACCTCGGCGAACAGATCGACCGCGCCGCAGAAGGTCTGCGGAAACTCGGAGTGAAGCGCGGTGATCGTGTCGCGCTGGTGCTGCCGAACTGCCCTGAGCACATCGTCGCGTTCTATGCGGTGCAGCGGCTCGGCGGCGTCGTCGTCGAGCACAACCCGCTCTACACCGACCGCGAACTGCGGCACCAGTTCGAAGACCACGGCGCGCGCTTCGCGATCGTGTGGCAGAAGATCGCTCAGAAGGTGCTCGATCTGCCCGACGACCTCGCGGTGGGCGTCGTCGTCTCGGTCGACATCACGCAGGGGCTCCCCGCGTCGAAGCGGTTCGCGATGAACCTTCCCGTGAAGGCCGCGCGCGAGGCGAAGGCGAAGATCTGGGGTCCGCTGCCCCGAGGCGCGATGCCCTGGGAGAAGCTGCTGAAGAACCGGCGCATCTCGCAGAAGGTGCCGCGGCCCGAGGCATCCGACCTCGCCGTCATCCAGTACACCAGCGGCACCACCGGCACACCCAAGGGCGCCATGCTCACGCATGCGAACCTGATCGCCAACGCGACCCAGTGCCAGGCCTGGATTCCCGACGTGAAGCGCGGCACCGGCATCGTCGTCTACGCGATGCTGCCCGTCTTCCACGCCTACGGGCTCACCCTCGGCCTGACCTTCGCGATGTCGATGGGCGCGCGGCTCGTGCTGTTCCCGGCCTTCGACCCCGACCTCGTTCTCGCGGCGCACAAGAGGCACCCGGCGACCTACCTGCCGGCGGTTCCGCCGATCATCGACCGGCTGCTCACGCGCGCGCAGGAGAAGAAGGTCTCGCTCGCAGGCATCACGCTCGGCGTCTCGGGCGGCATGGCGCTCGACGTCTCCCTGATCGAGAAGTGGGAGAGCGCGACGGGCGGATTCCTCGTCGAGGGCTATGGCCTGAGCGAGACGAGCCCGATCCTCATGATCAACCCGCTCACCGACGAGCGGCACGCCGGCAGCATCGGCCTTCCGGTCTCGAGCACCGACGCGAAGATCGTCTCGCGCGACGATCACGAGACCGAGCAGCCGCCGGGCGAGCCCGGCGAGCTGATGGTGCGCGGCCCGCAGGTGTTCTCGGGGTACTGGAAGCGCCCTGAAGAGACCGCGGCCGTGCTGCGCGACGGCTGGTTCCGCACGGGCGACATCGCGGTGATGGACGAGCGCGGGTTCTTCGAGATCGTCGACCGCATCAAAGAGCTGATCATCACCGGCGGTTTCAACGTCGCGCCGAGCGAGGTCGAAGAGGCCGTCGTCGCGCTCGAGGGCGTGCAGGACGCGGCCGCCGTCGGCCTGCCCGACCCGCACTCGGGCGAGAAGGTCGTCGCCGCCGTCGTGATGGCGCCGGGTGCGCCGTTCGACCCCGTGGCGATGCGCGCGGCCCTGCGCGAGAACCTCACGCCCTACAAGGTGCCGCGCGAGATCGTGCAGCTCGACGAGCTGCCCCGGAACATGATCGGCAAGGTGCTGCGCAAGAAGGTGCGCGAGCAGTTACTGCAGGGCGAAGACCAGCAGGCTTGACGTCGCCGTCGCAACAAGGCGGCCCGCGCCGTCGGTCAGGCGCCCTTCGGCGAAGGCGACCCGCGAGCCGGGCTTCGTGACGACGCCCTCGCACCGCAGCGGCCCGCTGCCGGCGACGATCGGCCGCAGGTAGCTGACCGAGATGTCGATCGAGGTGTAGCCCTGCCCCGGCTGCAGAGTGGTCTGGGCCGCGCAGCCGATCGCCGAGTCGAGCAGGGTGCACGCGAGGCCGCCGTGCACGGTGCCGATCGGGTTGTAGTGCTGCTCGCCCGGGCGGCACTCGAAGACCACCCGGCCCTCCTCAACCTCGGCCAGAGTGAACCCCATGAGCTTGGCGATCGGGGCCGGCGGGTAGGTGCCGTCGGCGAGGCCCTTCACGTAGTCGAGGCCGCTGACGGCGGGGATCTGAGCGGCGCCCGGGGCGGGGTCGTCCCACTCGATGGTGAGAGAGCGGCTCGGGACATCCGTGTCAGTCATGGGTCGAGCGTATGCCGCGTGCCAGCCTTAGCGCGTGAGTTCTTCCTCATCCTCCAACGACGACCGCCCGAGCAGCCTCGCCGCTCGTCGGATCGTCATCATGCTGCTCGGCGGCGCCGCTGCGGCGACCATCACCGGGCTCGTGAGCTCGTGGTGGTACGCCGGGGTCGTCGGCTGGATCGTCGCCTGCCTGATCTATGTCGCCTGGGTGTGGTTCCATCTCTGGCCGCTCGATGCCGCGGCGATGCGCTCGCACGCGACGCGCGAGGACCCGGGCATCTTCCTGAGCGACGTGCTGGTGATCGGCGCCAGCATCGCGTCACTGGCCGCGGTCGCGCTCATCCTCGTCCGCGCAGCCCACGACCCGGCCGCCCAGCGCGCGGCGATCGGCGGTGTCTCGGTGCTGAGCGTCGCACTGTCGTGGTTCCTCGTGCACACGCTGTACGCGCAGCGCTACGCGCGCGAGTACTACATGGTGCCGGCCGGCGGCATCGACTTCCCGACGCAGGACGGCGGCACCGACGACGAGCCCGTGTTCAGCGACTTCGCTTACACGGCGTTCGATCTCGGCATGACCTATCAGATCTCGGACACCGCGGTGCGCACCACGCGGCTGCGGCGCATCGTGCTGCGCCACACCCTGCTGTCCTACCTCTTCGGCACCGTGATCCTGGCCTCGACGATCAATCTCGTCGTGAGCCTCGGCACCTCGAACTAGGCCCGCGCGGACCGGCGGGCGCCACGCCGCGCGATCGGCGTCACGATCGCGCGCCAGCCCAGCAGGAAGACGCCGAGCACGACGGCCGCCACGATCACGAAGCTGAGCTCGACGCCCTGGCTCGAGACGACGCGCAGCAGCATGCCCACGATCACGGTCAGCAGCCACACGGGCACGCCGGTGCGCACGAGCGCGAGCGGGCGCCGCCACGCGGCGGTCACGAGCCACGCGAGCAGCGTTCCCACGAGGAACGGCCAGGCCACCTTCACGACACCGCCGAAGCTGAGGTCTTCGCCGTGGCTGACGCGGCCGATGACCGTGAACAGCACGACCAGCGCGACGTCGAGCACGACGGAAAGGAACACCCAGCGGCTGGGATCGATGGCGGGTGCGGATGCCGGGCGCTCAGGTGCTGTCATAGGAAGGATTCTTCCCTACGCGAGTTCGAGGAACCCCGTGAAGACCAGCTCGCGCACCCGGGGAAGCAGCTCGGCGCGCAGCTCGACCTCGTCGACCTCGAAGAGGGCCGCGACGGCGTCCACGATCTGGCCCACCGTGAGCTCGCCGTCGCACGCGCCGACGAGCCCCGACAGCGCCGGGTCGACCTGCACCGCCCGCCCGAAGCCCGCGCCCTGGCGCAGCGAGATGACGATCGGCGCCTCGTCGCCGGGCCACGAGTGCCGTTCCTCGGTGACGTCGGGCGCGACCTTCAGGCGCAGCCCCGCCAGCTCGGCGTCCGTCAGCCCGCCGACCGCGTCATGCACCGCGAGCGCCTGCGCGACGTGCTCGCCGATCCCGGCAGGGTTCGTGCCGCTCGACTCGACCTGCTCGAAGCGCGCGAGCGTGGGAGCGGTGCCTTCCGTGGGCGCGCGCAGGGTCAGGTAGCCGAAGCCGACGTACTCGACCCCGCGGGCCGTGAAGTCCTCGAGCCAGCGGTCGTACCAGAGGTCGTACTCGGGGTCGCCGGCGCGCGTGCCGCCGTCGCGGATCCAGGTTTCGGCGTAGCGCGGCGCGTCCTGCAGCTCGCGCTCGACGACCCACGCGTCGAGCCCGTCCGCCCACGCGCGCACGCGGTCGAGCCCGTCGACGCCGCCGACGTACTCCCAGTTGCCGAGCAGCTGGGCGACGCCGCCTGGGGCGAGATGCGCGCGGATGCCGGCGAGCACCCGCTGCACGAGCTCATCGCCGGTGAATCCCCCGTCTCGATACTCGTACTCGGGCACGTCGGCGACGCGCGGCGTGATCACGAACGGCGGGTTGCTTACGATGTGGCCGAATCGCTCGCCCGCCACCGGCTCGAACAGGCTGCCGAGTCGGAACTCGATGCCGCCGATGCCGTTGAGCCGGGCATTGAACTCGGCGTACTCGAGCGCGCGGGCCGAGATGTCGGTCGCGATCACGCGGCGCGCGTAACGGGCGACGTGCATCGCCTGGATGCCGCAGCCGGTGCCCAGGTCGAGCGCGAGCTCGACCTCGCGGCCGATGATCAGGCTCGACAGCGTCGTCGAGGCGCCACCGACCCCGAGCACATGGTCGGGCCCGAGCGCGTGCCCGAGAGCGAGCTCTCCGAGGTCGCTGGCGATCCACCACTCGGCCTCACCGAGTCGATCGGCGAACGCGTAGGGGCGCAGATCGACAAGCGGTGTGATGAGGTCGGATGCCGGATCGGTCTCGTCGAGCTCGACGAGACCCAGGGCCGCGGCGCCGTCGGCCGCGAGCTCGGGCAGAGCCGCGTCAAGCTCGGGCCCCGCGACGGGCAGCCCGAGCACGAACAGCCAGGCCAGCGTGCCGGCCGGCGTGATCTCGCCGGCGGCGCGGGCCGCGGCCAGCTCACGCTGAGCCGGCACGCGGTGGGAGCGGGTCAGCGCTCCCCCGGCGGACTCCGACCAGAGGCCGCGAACGGTGTCGACCGTGAAGTCGGCCGCTGCGAGGTCGGCGCGAAGAAGGGCGATCAGGTCCGTGTCGATGCGGGGCACGCCCTCGATCCTGTCATGGCGTCGCGGCCGCCGCCTTCGCTCGAGCCTGCACGGTCTGCTCGAGCAGCGCGCTCGACTCGATGGCACCCATGAGCGGCAGCACGAGCACGCGGCCGAAGCGCGCACAGGGGTGCCGCGCGCCGATCTCGACCGCCTCGTCTCGGCTCGACGCCGTGATCAGGTCGAAGCCCGAGAACCACTCCTTGAACTCGGCCACCGGCGCGTCGGTGACGAAGACCTCCCCCTGGCGCTTCGTGACGAGCCGCGCGTCCTCGCGGCCGGTGAGCCGCTCGCCGAAGATACGGTGGTCGGCGACCGCCTCGAGCCAGTCGAAGATGTCGTCGGCCTCCTGGCTGTAGGGCTCGGCGTCGGGGGCATCGGTGAACAGCAGCAGGTACTGCTGGGTGTTATCGGTCATCGTTCCTACTTCCCTTCCTGGTCTTCCAGAGCCGGGATCACGAGGACCCGGCCAATGCGCGCTGTCGGATGCGCGGAGAGCATCGCGACGGCCTCGTCCATGTCGCTCGCCTCGATCCACTCGGCACCCATGAACCACTCCTTGAACTCGGGGAATGGGCCGTCCGTCACCGTGACGACGCCGTCTCTCACCGCTATCTCGCGCGCCGTGCTCGCGTCGCTCACGCGCTCGCCGTTCGGCTCCCAGCCCTCTGGGCCCGCGCGCCGGGCGAGCCAGGCGTCCATGCGAGGCCCGTCGATCTCGTCCGACCAGGCAGGCGCCTCTGCGTCCGTCAGATGCAGCACCAGGAACCGCTTGCGCTCCCACACCTCAGTCCACCCCTTCCACAAGTGCTTCGGTCATTTCCTCGTCCTCTCGCTGGCTTCGAGCCGACGCGCCTGGGCTTCCAGCCAGCGGCGCTCGGCACTGTTGGGCGCTCTCTTCTCTGCTTCGTCGTAGGTCTCGATCGCCTCGTCGAGGGCGCCGGCACGTTCGAGCAGACCGGCCCGCACCGACAGCAGGCGGTGCCCACGGGCGAGACGCTCATCGTTCTCGAGCAGCGCCAGCTCGGCGAGCCCGGCGAGCGGGCCGTGCGCCATGCCGACCGCGACCGCGCGCCCCAGCTGCGCGGCGGGCCCCGGCTGCAGCCGCACGAGCACGTCGTAGAGCCCGAGGATCTGCGCCCAGTCGGTCGCGTCGGCGTCGGGGGCGGCCGCGTGCACAGCGCCGATGGCGGCTTGGATCGCGAGCGATGTCGGCGGCCCATCCGTCAGCGCCTGCGCCGCAAGGGCGCGCCCTTCGGCGAGCTTCGCCCTGTCCCAAAGGCTCCGGTCCTGGTCGGGCAGCGCCACCGGCAGCCCGTCCTGGTCTGTGCGCGCGGCGGTGCGGGCATCCGTCAGCAGCATGAGCGCGAGCAGCGCGGTGGTCTCGGTGTCGTCGGGCAGCGCCGCGTGCAGCAGACGCGTCAGACGGATCGACTCGGCGATCAGCTCGCCGTGCACCGGCCGCTCGCCGCCAGAGGGCGCATAGCCCTCGTTGAACATCAGATACAGGGCGGTGCGCACGGGCTCGGCGCGCTCCGCCAGCATCCCCCGGCTCAGCTCGCCGAAGCTGCGCCCCGCGTTATCGATCGTGCGCTTGGCGCGCGTGATGCGCTGCGCCATCGTCGCCTCGCTCGCATAGAACGCGGCCGCGATCTGCGCGGTCGTGAGTCCGCAGACCGCGCGCAGGGTCAGCGCGACCCGAGAGGCGGGTTGCAACGCGCGGTGGCAGCACAGCACGAGCATCGCCAGCGAGTCGTCCTGCGCGCTGGGTGCGCCGCCGATCAGGTCAAGGGCCGCGTCGCGCTCCTCGCGAGCCTGGCGCGCGACATCCGCCCGCACCGCGTCGATGTAGCGCCTGCGCGCGACCGTGAGCAGCCACGCGCGCGGGTCGCGCGGCGTGCCCGTTCTCGGCCAGCTCACGGATGCCTCGAGCAGCGCTTCCTGGACGGCGTCTTCGCAATCGGCGAGACCCCCGTACCGTCGCACGAGCGCGGCGGTCACGAGTGGGATCACGGCGCGCACGTTCGCGTCGAAGATCGTCTCGAGCCGCCCGGTCATCGCGCTCACCCGATGGGGTCGTGCGCCGGGCGCAGCTCGATCTTGCGGCCGCAGGCGCGCGAGGCCTCGGCTGCGAGCTCGAGGGCTTCCTCGCGGGTGGCGATGTCGAGCACCCAGAGCCCGGCGATGTACTCCTTGAACTCGGCGTAGGGGCCGTCGGTCACGACCGCGTCGCCCTCGCGAGCGTCGACGACCGCCGCGGTCGTCTCGGCCGCACCGAGGCCGTTCAGGTAGATGATCTTCCCTTCCCGCTGCAGCCGCTCGTTGAACGCGCCGATGCGGGCCATCGCGGCGTCCTGCGCCTCGGCCGAGCCATACGTGCCGTAGCCGTCGTCGCGCCCCGGCCCGATGACGTTGAACAGGTAGTGCGTCATTCCCGATCCCTTCTGTGACGGCTTCACCGTGTCACAGAAGGGTCGGAGCCGTCACCCGGTTCTCGACATGCGTTCCGAGGCCCGGGTGACGGCTTTCGCGAAGTTACTGCGCGGCGCGCTCCAGCACGAGCTCGCGAACGCGTGCGGCATCCGCCTGACCCTTCATCGCCTTCATGACCGCGCCGATCACGGCACCCGCGGCCTGCACCTTGCCGTCCTTGATCTTGGCGAGCACGTCGGGCTGAGCGGCGAGCGCCTCGTCGATCGCGGCGATGAGCGCGCCGTCGTCGGAGACGACCTTGAGGCCGCGCTTCTCGACGACCTCGGCCGGCGAGCCCTCGCCCGCGACGACACCCTCGAGCACCTGGCGTGCGAGGCGGTCGGTCAGCTCGCCGCTCGCGACGAGCGACGACAGCTGGGCCACGTCCGCAGGGGTCACGAGCGTCTCGGCCGCGACGCCCTGGGCGTTGGCGATGCGAGCGAGCTCACCCGTCCACCACTTGCGCGCGTCGGCGGGCGTCGCCCCTGCTGCCACGGTCTCTTCGACGACGTCGAGCAGGCCGCCGTTCACGACGTCCTGGAACTCGAGCTTCGTGAAGCCCCATGCCTCGCGCAGCCGGGTGCGGCGGGCCGCGGGCGGCTCGGGCAGCGTGGCTCGCAGCTCCTCGACCCACTCGCGACTCGGCGCGACGGGAACGAGGTCGGGCTCGGGGAAGTAGCGGTAGTCGTCGGCGTCCGACTTGGGGCGCCCGGCGCTCGTCGTGCCCGAGTCCTCGTGCCAGTGCCGGGTCTCCTGCGTGATGGTGCCGCCGGCCTCGAGGATCGCCGCTTGGCGCTGGATCTCGTAGCGCACCGCGCGCTCGACCGAGCGCAGCGAGTTGACGTTCTTCGTCTCGGTGCGCGTGCCGAGCTTGGTGTCGCCGCGGCGGCGCAGCGACACGTTCGCGTCGCAGCGGATGTTGCCCTCTTCCATGCGCGCGTTCGAGACGCCGAGCGAGCGCACGATGTCGCGGATCGCACCCACATAGGCGCGACCGACCTCTGGGGCATCCGCTTCGGCGCCCTCGATGATCTTCGTCACGATCTCGACGAGCGGCACGCCGCCGCGGTTGAAGTCGACCAGCGAGTAGTCGGCGCCCTGGATGCGGCCGGTCGCGCCGCCCACGTGCGTGAGCTTGCCCGCGTCCTCTTCCATGTGGGCGCGCTCGATCAGCACGGTCAGCTCACGGCCGGACTCGAGCTCGACCGTCACCGAGCCGTCGAAGGCGATCGGCTCGTCGTACTGCGAGGTCTGGAAGTCCTTCGCGAGGTCGGGGTAGAAGTACTGCTTGCGCGCGAAGCGGCACTTCTCGGCGATCTCGCACCCGAGGGCGAGCCCGAGCCGGATGCTCGACTCGATCGCCTTCTTGTTCACCTGCGGCAGGCCGCCGGGCAGACCGAGGCAGGTGGGGCAGGTGTTCGTGTTCGCCCCCTGGCCGAAGGCGTTCGCGCAGCCGCAGAACATCTTCGTCTTGGTGTTCAGCTCGACGTGCACTTCGAAGCCGAGGACCGGCTCGTAGAGCTCGATCGCCTTGTCGAAGTCGAGAAGCTTGTCCTTTGCCATCAGCGGGCGACCTCCGTAAGTAGCGGTGCCTGGCTCAGCAGGCTGTGCCCCCAGGAATCCGTGAGCAGTGTTTCGATGGCGGCGCCCACCTCGTAGAGGCGCGCGTCCTCGCGGGCAGGTGCGAGAAGCTGCAGGCCGACGGGCAGCCCGTCCTCGGGCGCGAGCCCCATGGGGATCGCCATGCCGGGGATGCCGGCCAGGTTCGCCGGGATGGTCGTGACGTCGTTCAGGTACATCGCCAGCGGGTCGTTCACGAGCGAGCCGAGCTCGAAGGCGGTCGTCGGCGCAGCGGGGCTGATCAGCACGTCGGCCTGTGCGAACGCGGCGGCGAAGTCCTGCTGAATCAGCGTGCGCACCTTCTGCGCGCTGCCGTAGTAGGCGTCGTAGTAGCCGGCGCTCAGTGCGTAGGTGCCGAGGATGATGCGGCGCTTCACCTCTGCGCCGAAGCCAGCGTCGCGGGTCGCGCTCATCACGCGCTCGACCGTGACGGGCCCCTCTTCCGGGTTCACACGCAGGCCGAAGCGCACCGAGTCCATGCGGGCGAGGTTGCTGGATGCCTCAGCGGGCAGGATCAGGTAGTAGGCGGCGACCGCGTACTCGAAGCTCGGAGCGGCGACCTCGACGACCTCGGCGCCGGCCGCGGTGAGCGCGGCGACCGTCTCGTCGAAGCGCTGCTTGACGCCGGCCTGGAAACCGCCGTTCTCGCCGGAGAGCTCCTTCACGACGCCGACCTTGAGGCCCTTGAGGCGGTCGCCCGTTGCGCCCAGGCGCGCTGCGGCGGCCATCGACGGCCAGTGGTCGGTGAGCGAGGTCGAGTCGAAGGGGTCGTGGCCGGCGATGACGTCGTGCAGCAGGCCCGCGTCGAGCACGGTGCGGCTCACGGGCCCCACCTGGTCGAGGGAGCTCGCGAGCGCGATCGCACCGTAGCGGCTCACGCCGCCATAGGTCGGCTTGACGCCGACCGACCCCGTGACGGCCGCGGGCTGGCGGATGCTTCCGCCGGTGTCGCTGCCGAGGGCGAGCGGCGCCTCGAACGCGGCCACCGCGGCAGACGAGCCACCACCCGAGCCGCCCGGGGTGCGGGTCAGGTCCCACGGGTTGTGCGTCGGGCCGTAGGCGGAATGCTCCGTCGACGAGCCCATCGCGAACTCGTCCATGTTCGTCTTGCCGAGCGGCACGAGGTCGGCCTCGCGCAGCTTCGCCACGACGGTCGCGTCGTACGGCGGGCGCCACCCCTCGAGGATCTTCGAGCCCGAGGTCGACGGCATGTCCTTGGTCGAGAGAACGTCCTTGATGGCCACAGGAACGCCGGCGAGCTCGCCGAAGGCTTCGCCTGCGGCGCGGCGCTCGTCGATGCGGTTCGCGGTGGCGATCGCGTCTGCGGAGACGTGGAGGAAGGCGTGCACGTCGCCGTCGACCGCGGCGATGCGGTCGAGGTGCGCCTGGGTGGCGTCGACGCTCGAAACCTCGCGCGAGGCCAGCTTCGCGGCGAGCTCGGCGGCGGTGAGGGTGATCAGCTCAGACATCCGCTCTACTGCTCCTCATCCAGGATCGACGCGACCTTGAAGCGGTCGCCTTCGCGCTCGGGTGCGCCGCGCAGCGCGTCCTCGACGCTGAGCGACGGGCGCACCTCGTCTTCCCGGAAGACGTTCGACAGCGCGATCGGGTGGCTCGTCGCGACGACATCGGGGGTCGCGACCTCACTCACCTTCGCGATGCTGTCGACGATCTGCGCCAGCTCGCCCGTGAGGCTCTCGAGCTCGGAATCGGAGAGGTCGATGCGGGCGAGACCCGCGAGATGGCGCACCAGGTCGGTGCTGATTTCAGACATGCGGCTCCGTCGAATGTGCGTAGCGGGATTACCTGACCATCCTAGTTTGGCCGCCTCAGGCGATCAGACGGATGTCGAGGCCGGAGATGCCGGCCCGCGCCAGCTTCCCGTGCATCAGCGCGACAACGTCGATCGGCCGGATGTCGTCGGGGGCATAGAGCTTGCCGGCTCGCTCGACCGACTCCTGTCGCGACGCCTGCAATGATCGGGGGCATGCAGAGCAATCGACTGGAGGCGTTCAGCGATGGCGTGCTGGCCATCATCATCACGATCATGGTGCTGGAGCTGAAGCTGCCCGAGCACGGCGACACGATTCGCCAGTTCTGGGAGAGCGCGGGCGTCGGCCTGCTCACCTACTTGATGAGCTTCGTGTACGTCGGCATCTACTGGTCGAACCATCACCACCTGTTCCAGGTGGTCCACAACGTCAACGGGGGCGTGCTGTGGGCGAATCTGCATCTGCTGCTCTGGCTCTCGCTCGTGCCCCTGACGCAGCGCTGGCTCGACGAGTCGTCGATCGCGCGCGACCCGACCGTGGTCTACGGCGTGAATCTGCTCGGCGCCGCCGTCGCCTACTACCTGCTCCAGCGGGCGATCTTCCGCACGCCGTCAGGCGATGCGCTGCGCGAGGCGCTTGGCCGCGACCTCAAGGGAATCCTCTCGCCGATCCTCTACCTGATCGGCATCGGGCTGGCCTTCATCGCCCCGTGGCTCGGGCTCGTGCCGCCGATCGTCGTCGCGCTGATCTGGCTGGTGCCCGACCGGCGCGTGGAGCGGTATCTGCAGCGGAACGCCGACGCCTGACGCGGATGGCCCGTCAGTTGATGATCTCGGCGCGCGAGTCGCGCATCGCCGAAATGCGGTCGCGCCACTCCTGCAGCGCCTCGGGCGCGAGCCGGGTCCAGTCGCGGATTTCGCCCACGACGCGCAGCGGCTCGCTGCTGCGGTACGAGCGGGTCGGATTGCCCGGGAACTTCTTGTCGGTCACGTTCGGGTCGTTCTCGAACGGGCCGGTCGGCTCGACCAGATAGACCCGGGGCTCGCCGTCGCCTGCGGCCAGCTCGGCGGCGAGGCCCGCTCCATCGCGCAGCGCAGTGAAGTAGATGTGGTTCATCACGATCTCGGGCCGGTAGTTCGAACGGAACCCCGCCGTCAGCAGATCGCCCACCCTCAGGTCGGCCTTCGTGCCGTGGTAGAACGGCCCGTCGTCGAGCGCTTCGTTCTCAGAGCCCAAGTCCTGCTGGCCCTTCCGTCACGAGGATCGCGAACTGTGCGGCATCCAGAATCGGGATGCCGAGTTCCTCGGCCTTCGCGAGCTTCGAGCCGGCGCCCGGCCCCGCGGCCACATAGTCGGTCTTCTTCGAGACGCTCGAGGCCGCCTTGCCGCCCGCGGCGTTGATCGCCTCGTTCGCGCCTTCGCGCGAGAAGCCCTCGAGCGACCCGGTCGCGACGACGGTCAGGCCTGAGAGCACTCCCCCGGTCTCCTGCGCGGCGCCCGGGCCCGGGTGGCCCGGGATCTCAAACCGCACCCCCGCAGCGGCCCAGCGCTCGACGATCTCGCGATGCCAGTCGACCGCGAACCAGTCGGTGAGCGAGCCTGCGATGATCGGGCCGACGCCCTCGACCTCGGCGAGCTGCTCGAGGGATGCCGCACGGATCGCGTCGAGCGAGCCGAAGTACCCCGCGAGAGCCCGCGCCGCCACCGGGCCGACGTTGCGGATGTTCAGCGCGACCAGCATGCGCCAGAGATCCTTCGTCTTCGCCTTCTCGAGCTCGGCGATCAGCTCTTCGGCTGCCTTGGACGGCACGGCGAGCTCGTCGCCCGAGAACTCCTCTGCGTCGGGGTCGTACGGCGCGTCCGCGCCACGGCCGGTGAGTCTGCGCCGCCGCTGGAACGGCGTGCGGTAGTCGTAGCTGCCGTCGTCGCGCACACGCGGCTCGCCGGTCTCGACATCGCGCACCAGCACGCGGATCGGGAACAGGTCCTCGATGGTCACGTCGAAGAGGCCCGCCTCGGTCGCGAGCAGCGCCGGGCGCTCGGCCGTGCCTTCCGTGAGCGCCGCGGCGCCCACCTCGCCGAGCCCCTCGATGTCGAGCGCACCGCGCGAGCCGATGTGCTCGACGCGGCCGCGCACCTGCGCAGGGCACGAGCGCGCGTTCGGGCAGCGCAGGTCGATGTCGCCCTCGCGAGCGGGCGCCAAGGGGGTGCCGCACTCGGGGCAGCGCTCGGGCATGACGAACTCGCGCTCGGAGCCGTCGCGCTTCTCGACCACCGGCCCGAGCACCTCGGGGATCACGTCGCCCGCTTTCCGCAGCACGACCGTGTCGCCGATCAGCACGCCCTTCGCCTTCACGACGTCTTGGTTGTGCAGCGTCGCCTGCCGCACGACCGAGCCCGCCACATGGGCCGGCTCCATCACGGCGAACGGCGTCGCGCGCCCCGTGCGCCCGACGGAGACGACGATGTCGAGCAGCTTCGTCTGCACCTCCTCCGGCGGGTATTTGAACGCGATCGCCCAGCGCGGCGCGCGGCTGGTCGCGCCCATCTCGTCGTGCAGGGCGAGCTCGTCGACCTTCACCACGATGCCGTCGAGCTCGTGCAGCACGGAATGCCGCTCGGCACCGTACTTCTCGACGAAGCCGATCACCCCGTCGATGTCGGGGAACACGCTGGAGTACGGGCTGGTCGGCAGCCCCCATGAATCCAGCAACTCATAGACCTCGCTCTGCGAAGCGACGGGCGGGTTCGGCCATGCGCCGATCCCGTGCACGTACAGCCGCAGAGACGCAATGCGAGCGATGGATGCCTCGCGCTCGAGCACCGTCTTCTTCTTGTCGAGCTGCTGCCTGAGGCCTCCGCTCGCCGCGTTGCGCGGGTTGGCGAACGCCGGGAACATGCGCCCCGCGGTGCCCTTCGCCTTCTCTTCGTCGAACACCCGCTTGTCGCCCCAGCGCGCCTCGTGCTGCGCACGCTTCTCGGCGACGTAGCGCTCGCGGAACTCGCCCTGCTTCTCGTTCAGCGTCTCGAAGGCTGCGACGGGGATGAACACCTCGCCGCGCACTTCAACGAGGGGCGGATGCCCCGAGCCGCGCAGCCTCTGAGGGATGTCATCGAGCTTCAGCGCGTTCTCGGTGACGATCTCGCCGATGCGCCCGTCGCCGCGAGTCGCGGCCGATGTCAGCACGCCGTTCTCGTAGCGCAGGTTGATCGCGAGGCCGTCGATCTTGAGCTCGGTCAGCCAGTCGACCCGGCGCCCCGCGGTCTCTTGCGCCTTGGCGCACCACTCGCGCAGCTCGTCGGTCGAGAAGACGTTGTCGAGGCTGAGCATGCGCTCGGCATGCTCGATCGTGTCGAGGCCGGTCTCATCGGCAGCGCCGACCGTCTGCGTCGGCGAGTCCTGCTTGGCGAGCTCGGGGAAGAGCCGCTCGAGCTCTTCCAGCCGGTGCATCCACGCGTCGTACGTCGCGTCGTCGACCAGCGAAGCATCGGCCCCGTAGTACGCCTCGCGCGCCCCGTTGATGCGCTCGGTCAGCTCGTCGACCTCGGCCGCGGCCTGCTGCTGCTGCGTCAGTTCTGCCACTGCTCCAGACTAGGAGGAACCGCCGACACCGGCAGGCGCTTGACGCGCCGCTCAGACGCCCGCAGGAACCGCGCTGACCGTGCGGTCGATCGTCGTCTGACCGAGCACGCGCGTGCCGACGTACACGACGGCGGTCTGCCCGGGCGCGACCCCGTTGATGGGCGCGTGCGGCGTGATCACCAGCTCGCCGTCGCGAACGACAGCCGTCGCCGGCACCGCGTCGGCGTGGGCCCGGATCTGCACCTCGCACTCGAACGGGGTCTCGGGATGCTGCGGCGGCAGCCCGGCCCAGGTGAAGCGCGACCCCGCGAGCTCGGCGATGTCGAGCGCCTCCTTCGGCCCGACGACCACCTCGTTCGTGGCCGGCTTCACCTCGAGCACGAAGCGCGGCCGCCCGTCGGGCGCGGGCACGGTCAGGTTGAGCCCGCGGCGCTGGCCCACCGTGTACCCCTGGGCACCCGCATGGGTGCCGACGACCTCGCCCGAGCGGTCGACGATGGCCCCGTTCGAGATGCCAACGTGCTCGGCGAGCCACCCGCGGGTGTCGCCGTCGGGGATGAAACAGATGTCGTAGGAGTCGGGCTTCTTCGCCGTCACGAATCCGCGCGCCTCGGCCTCGGCCCGCACCTCGGCCTTCGACGGCGTCGCACCGAGGGGGAACATGGCGTGCGCCAGCTGCTCGGCGGTCAGCACACCCAGCACATAGGACTGGTCCTTCGCCCACGCCGCCGCCCGGTGCAGCTCGCGGTTGCCCTCGCCATCGGTGAGCACCGTCGCGTAGTGCCCCGTCACGACGGCGTCGAAACCGAGCGCGAGCGCCTTCTCGAGAAGAGCGGCGAACTTGATGCGCTCGTTGCAGCGCATGCAGGGGTTGGGCGTCCGGCCGGCCTCGTACTCGGCGATGAAGTCGTCGACGACGTCGGCCTTGAACCGCTCCGAGAAGTCCCAGACGTAGAACGGGATGCCAATGAGGTCGGCCACGCGGCGGGCATCCATCGCGTCTTCGATCGTGCAGCAGCCGCGCGAGCCCGTGCGCAGCGTGCCGGGCATGCGCGAGAGCGCGAGATGCACGCCGACGACGTCATGGCCGGCGTCTTTCGCGCGCGCCGCAGCCACCGAGGAGTCGACACCACCGCTCATCGCTGCCAGAACACGCATGGCCTCAGTCTACGTTTCGGTGCCCGCACGATGGCCCGGAGCGTATTAGCGTCACGTGAGTGACCACAGCAGTCTCAGACTCCCCCGCGACCACGGCGACCACGAATCCGAACCTTCCGCTCAGGCAGCGCCCGATGGACATCGTGTTCCTCGTCGTCTTCAGCCTCTTCATCGTCAGCTGCGTCATCAGCGACTCGGTCGAAGGCCTCGGCCTCGACCAGGTGCCGAACTCGCCGAACATCCTCGTGCGGTGGAACTACACGTACTCGTCGAATTTCGACCCGCTCTACCAGTCGCACCCCCTCTGGCTGCGCTTCATCTCGGGCACCTCGGCGTTCGGCTACATCGCCTTCTACATCGTGCTGATCATCGCGATCGTGCGCCGCTGGAACTGGATCCAGCTGCCCTCGGTGATCTACGCGACGATGATCATCTCGCTCACCGGCATCCCGATCTTCGGCGTCGAGTTCTTCGGGCCCGAGGGCCAGCGCACCCCGCACCCGCTCATCTTCCTGCTCTACAACGGCCCGTACGTGCTCTTCCCGCTGCTGCTGCTCATCCGCATGCGGAAGCCCCTGCCCTTCACCCGGAAGTGGTGACGGTTGCCGCGCCGCACCGGGCGACATTAGGTGCCTCGACGCCTTCCCGGGGCGACACTCGATGCCGTTTTCGGCGCGGATAGCGACATCGACTGTCGCCCCACGCCGACGAAACGGCATCTAGTGTCGCCGCGTGAGAGGCTCGGTGGCCGCGTCAGGCTGAGGTCGTGAAACCGGCCCGCGCCGCACGCGCGTAGGCATCGGGCAGCGCCGCGAGGAACGCATCGACGTCGGCCTGCGTCGTCGTTCTGCCGAGGGTCACGCGCAGGCACGAGGATGCCTCCTCCGCGGCGCGCCCCATGGCCAGCACCACGTGCGACGGCTCGGGGATGCCCGCCTGACACGCCGACCCCGTCGAAACCGCGACCCCGGCCGCATCGAGCAGGAAGAGCAGCGAGTCGCCCTGCGCCCCCGGGAACGTGAAGTGCGCGTTCGAGGCCACGCGAGCCGAGCCCTCAGGGCCCGAGAGCCGCGCCTCGGGCACGGCGGCCCGCACGCCGGCGATCAGCCGGTCGCGCAGCCCCGTGAGCCGCGAGCGCTCGGCGTCGAGCGAGGCCACCGCGGCCTGCGCTGCGACCGCGAACGACACCGCGGCGGCGACATCCTGCGTGCCCGACCGCACGTTGCGCTGCTGGCCGCCGCCGTGCACGATCGGCACGACACTCGCCTTCCGCGAGAGCACGAGCGCGCCGATGCCGACCGGGCCGCCCACCTTGTGCGCCGACACCGAAAGTGCGGCCACGCCCAGCTCTCGGAACGAGATCGGAACGTGTCCATAAGCCGCCACCGCGTCGAGGTGCAGGGGAACCCCAGCGGATGCCGCAGCCGCGGCGAGCGCGTCGACCGGTTCGATCGCCCCGACCTCGTTGTTCACCCACAGCGCGGAGGCCATCGCGACATCGTCGCCGTGAAGCGCTTCGGCCCAGGCATCCGTCTCGATCACGCCCTGCTCATCGAGCGCGACCCACGTGACTTGGGCGCCCTCGTGCGCCGCGAGCCACTCGACGGTGTCGATCGTCGCGTGGTGCTCCCCCTCGGGCACCACGAGCCGGCGCTTCCCGGGGGCGGCCGCCCAGAAGCCGCCCTTGAGCGCCAGGTTGATCGCCTCGGTGCCGCCGGAGGTGAAGACGACCTCGATGGGGTCGCACCCGAGTGACGCGGCAACGGCCTCGCGCGCCTCTTCGAGCAGCCGCCTAGCGTTCTGCCCGGCCGAATGGATCGACGACGGGTTCCCGACTTCGCTCATCGCCCGCGCGTACGCGTCGATGGCCTCGGGCAGCATCGGCGTCGTCGCGGCGTGGTCCAGGTAGACGCCCACGCTCACTACTGTAGACACCATGTCCGAGACGGCCCCGACCCCTCTGGGCGTGACGCTCAGCGAAGCCGGCGGAACGCTCGGCGTCTGGAGTGCGAACGCCTCCCGGGTCGAGCTGGTGATCTTCGACCGCAAGGACCCCGACTGGGTCGTCGAGACCGTCGAGCTCGCACGCGGCGCCGACGACGTCTGGTCCGGCGGCTCCTCCCGGCTCACCCCCGACACCCGCTACGCGATCCGCGTCGACGGCCCCGACGGCCCGCGCAACGCCTTCGACCCGACGCCGAACCTCATCGAGCCCTACGCCAAGGGTGTCGTGCAGCTGCGGGCCGACGAGTGGCGCGCGGTCGTCGTCGACCAGGCCTTCGATTGGGGCTCGTCGCGCAAGCCGGGGCACCCCCTCGACAAGACGGTCCTGTACGAGGCGCACCTGCGCGGCTTCTCGAAGCTGAACCCTGCCGTACCCGAGGAGCTGCGGGGCACCTATGCGGGTCTCGCCCACCCCGCGTCGATCGAGTACTTGACGAGCCTCGGCGTCACCACCGTCGAGCTGCTGCCCGTGCACTACTTCACGTCGGAGCCGCGGCTGCTGCGCCAGGGCCTGTCGAACTACTGGGGCTACAACACCGTCAACTTCTTCAGCCCGCACTCCCCCTACGCGACCAAGTCGGCCCAGAGCCTCGGGCCGAGCGCCGTGCTGCGCGAGTTCAAGGGCATGGTGAAGCTGCTGCACGAGGCCGGCCTCGAGGTCGTCCTCGACGTGGTCTACAACCACACCGCTGAGCTCGGCCTCGGCGGCCCGCGCACGAGCTTCCGCGGCATCGACAACTCCAGTTACTACCGCCAGCTTGACGACGGCACGTACTACGACGTCACGGGCTGTGGGAACACGGTCGACTTCGGCCAGGCCGCGGCGCGCGAACTCGTGCGCGACTCCATCCGCTACTGGGCGAACGAGTGCCAGGTCGACGGCTTCCGCTTCGACCTCGCCGCCACGCTCGGCCGCGACGAGACCGGCGCCTTCAATCGCGACCACGCGCTGCTCGCCGGCCTCGCCGACGACGAGCAACTGCAGGGCGTCAAGCTCATCGCCGAACCGTGGGACGTCGGGCTCGGCGGCTGGCAGACCGGCAACTTCCCCGACGGGTGGAGCGAGTGGAACGACCGCTACCGGGACCGGGTGCGCCAGTTCTGGCTGCGTGATATCGCGGATGCCCGCGACCACGGCACCGCGTCGACCGGAATCGGCGGGCTCGCCACGCGCCTCGCCGGCTCGTCGAACACCTTCAGCGCCGAGCGCGGCCCCCTGGCATCCGTCAACTTCGTCACCGCGCACGACGGCTTCACGCTCGCCGACCTCGTCTCGTACGACGTCAAGCACAACTTCGGCAACGGCGAGTTCAACCGCGACGGCTCCGACAACAACCGCTCGTTCAATCACGGCGCCGAGGGGCCGACGACGGACCCCGCGATCCTCGCGACGCGGCGCCGGGCGATGCGCAACCTGCTCGGAACGCTGCTGCTCTCGGCCGGCGTCCCCATGATCACCGCGGGCGACGAGTTCGGGCGCAGCCAGCAGGGCAACAACAACGCGTACTGCCACGACAACGAGCTCACGTGGCTGTCGTGGGAGCACGACGAGGATGCCGCGAGCCTGCGTGCCGTCACGGCGGAGCTCATCCGCCTGCGCCTCGAGAACCCCGCCGTGCGCCCCGTGCGCTACGCCAAGCTCGGCGAGCACGTGCCGCAGTCGAGCCAGATGGACTGGTACGACGCGGGCGGCAACACGATGGCGCTGGACGACTGGCAGGACCCCTCGGCCCGCACCCTGCAGTACATCGCCGCCTCGACGCCCGAGTTCGAGGAGTTCAACCGCATCCTGCTCATCGTGCACGGGCTCGAGACCGCCGTCGACGTCACGCTGCCGGCACACGAGGGCGTCGACGGCTACGAGCTCGTCTGGGACAGCGCCGACGAAGCACCGCGGTCGTCGACCGAGTGGTTCCGCCCCGGCGACGTCGTGACGCTCGACTCGGCGTCGCTGCGCCTGTTCCGCTGCAGCGGCCGCGACTTCGCCTGACGCGCCGTCAGCCCGCCACGGCCACGAGGCCGAGCTCGGCCGGCGCCGCGAGCAACTCGTTCTTGGGCAGCACGCGCACGGTGTAGCCGAAGGACCCTGCGCGGTCGAGCACGACGGTGCCCGTGAACGCGGTCGTTCCCGTGCCATCGGCCGCCGCGGCGTCGGTGTCCACGGCGAGTTCGCGCGAGCGCAGCTCCGTGAGCTCGTCCCCCGCCGCCGGCTCGCTGTGGCCGTAGACCACCTCGACCCGCACGTCGTCGGGCGTGAGCTCGCCGAGTGCGACGTGAGCGCGCACGTGCAGCGCGTCGTTGACCTGCGGCACCGCGTCGAGGCCGCCCGACTCGACGTGCGCCACGGCGACCTGGGGCCACGCCGCCACGACCTTCTTCTTCCAGGCCGAGAGCGACCGGGCCGCGGCGAACCGGTCGGCCGCAAGCGTCGTCGCGAAGTGATGCGCCGGCGTGTAGAGCTCGTCGACGTACTGCATGACCATCCGGTCGGCCGAGAGCTCGGGCGAGAGCGTCTTCAGCGCATAGCGCACGTGCGCGAGCCACTGGGCCGGCACGCCGTCGTCGTCACGGTCGTAGAACATCGGCGCGATCTGGTGCTCGATGAGGTCGTAGAGGGCGTTCGCCTCGAGCGCGTCCCGCTCGGCGGCATCCCCCGCGGAATCGGCCGACGGGATCGCCCAGCCGTTCCTGCCGTCGTAGTACTCGTCCCACCACCCGTCGAGAATCGAGAGGTTCAGCGAGCCGTTGAGCGCCGCCTTCATGCCGCTCGTGCCGCATGCCTCCATGGGCCGCAGCGGGTTGTTGAGCCAGACGTCGGTGCCGGGGTACAGCGTCTGCGCCATGGTGATGTCGTAGTTCGGCAGGAACACGATGCGGCCGCGGATGTCGGGCTGCTCGGCGAACTCGTAGAGCTCCTGGATGAGGCGCTTGCCGTCGTCGTCGGCGGGGTGCGCCTTGCCCGCCACGATGATCTGCACGGGGCGCTCGGGGTCCGTGAGGATGCCGCGCAGCCGCTCCCTGTCGTGGAGCATCAGCGTGAGGCGCTTATAGCTCGCGCCGCGCCGCGCGAAGCCGATCGTCAGGGCACCCGGGTCGAGCACCTGCTCGGTCCAGGCGGGCGCGATGCCGCCGGTGACGGTGTGCGCGGCACGAACGCGCCGACGTGCGTCGGTCACGGTCGCCGCACGCATCTCGTTGCGAGCCGCCCACAGTGCGGCATCCGCCAACTGCTCGCTCTCCCAGTCGACGCGCGTGGTGTCGCCCGTGCCGAAGTGCGCCTCGGCCAGGGCGACGAGCGTCGAGTCGACCCACGTGGGCGCGTGCACGCCGTTGGTGATCGACGAGATCGGCACCTCATCCGCGTCGAAGCCGGGCCACAGCGGCCGGAACATCGCACGTGACACACGACCGTGCAACTTCGCGACGCCATTGGCGTGCTGCCCGAGGCGCAGCCCCAGCACCGCCATGTTGAACACGCTGTCGGGGCCGCCCATCTGCGACTCGAGCGCCAGGCTCAGCACCTGGTCGAGCGTCACGCCGGGCAGCAGATCAGCGGTCGAGAAGTATCGCTCGATCAGCGGCCGCTCGAAGCGGTCGATGCCCGCCGGCACCGGCGTGTGCGTCGTGAACACCGTGCCCGCGCGCGCGACCTGAAGCGCCTCGTCGAAGCTCAGCCCGTCGCCGATGAGATTCGAGATGCGCTCGAGCCCCTGGAAGCCCGAATGGCCCTCGTTGGTGTGGAACACGGTCGGGGGCGTCAGCCCGAGCAGCTCGACCGCGAGGTCGATGGCGCGCACGCCGCCGATGCCGAGCAGCAGCTCCTGCAGCAGCCGGTGCTCTCCCCCGCCGCCGTAGAGCCGGTCGGTCACCGAGCGCAGGTCCTCGTCGTTCTCGCGGATGTTCGTGTCGAGCAGCAGGAGCTTGACGCGGCCGACCGCGGCGACCCAGACGCGCGCAGAGAGCGAGCGCCCGTCGGGCAGCGCGAGCGACACGCGCGCTGCCATGCCGTCTGGCCGGCGCAGCACCGACAGCGGCAGCCCGTCGGGGTCCAGCACGGGGTAGGACTCGTGCTGCCAGCCGTCGCCCGAGATCGACTGGCGGAAGTACCCGGAGCGGTAGAAGAGCCCGACGCCGATGAGCGGGATGCCGAGATCGGATGCCGCCTTGAGGTGGTCGCCCGCGAGGATTCCGAGACCCCCGGAGTACTGCGGCAGTGCCGCCGCCACGCCGAACTCGGCCGAGAAATACGCCACCGACGCGGGCGCGCCCTCAAGACCCTGGTACCAGCGCGGCTCGGTGATGTAGCGCCTCAGCTCGTCGCGCAGCTCATTCGCCTGCTGCACGAAGCCGGGGTCGGCGGCGAGCGCCTCGAGGCGAGCGGGCTCGACGGCGCCGAGCAGCTGGATCGGGTCGTGGCTCGCATGCCAGGCCTCGTCGGAGATGGCTCGGAACAGCCGCTGGGTCGGCCGATGCCACGACCACCGCAGGTTCAGGGCGAGCTCTTCGAGCGCGGAAAGTGGTTCGGGGATCACCGCGCGAACGGTGAATCTGCGAATGGCCTTCACGCTGCTCAGGCTATCTAGCGCAGCGGCCTGGTGTGCCAGATGCGGTCGATGTAATCGCGCATGGAGCGGTCGGACGAGAAGTAGCCGCTGCGTGCCACGTTGAGCACGGCCGAGCGCGCCCAGGCGTCCTGATCGGCGTAGTACGCGTCGACCTTCGCCTGGGTGTCGACGTACGAGCGGAAGTCGGCGAGCGCCATGAACCGGTCGTCGTAGAGCAGGTTCGAGACCAGCGGCTCGAACACCCCGCGGTCGCCGCCCGAGAAGTGCCCTGAGGCGATCAGGTCGAGCGCCGCCTTCAGCTGGGGGTCGCTCTCGTAGAACTCGTGCGAGCGATAGCCCGCCGTCTGAAGGTCGGTCACCTCGGGCTCGCTCAGCCCGAACAGGAAGAAGTGGTCGTCGCCGACCAGCTTGCGGATCTCGACGTTGGCGCCGTCGTCGGTCCCGATCGTCAGCGCGCCGTTCAGGGCGAACTTCATGTTGCCGGTGCCCGACGCCTCCTTCCCCGCGAGCGAGATCTGCTCGGAGAGGTCGGCCGCGGGAATCAGCGTCTCGGCGAGGGTGACGTTGTAGTTGGAGGGGAAGACGACCTTGAGCACATCCTTCACCAGCGGGTCGCGGTTCACCACGGCGGCGACCGAGTTGATCAGGTGGATGGTCTCCTTCGCGATCCGATAGCCGGGCGCCGCCTTCGCCCCGAAGACGAAGGTTCGCGGCGTGACCTCGTCCGCCGAGAGCTTCCCGGTGACGATCTGCTCGTAGAGGCTCACGATGTGCAGCAGCTTGAGGCTCTGTCGCTTGTACTCGTGCAGCCGCTTGACCATCACGTCGAGCAGGTGCCCATCGGGCACAGCGACCTCGTCGCGCGCCTCGAGCAGCCGGCGGAGCCGGGTCTTGTTCGCGGCCTTGATCCTGACGAAGGCCGCGCGGAACTCGGCATCCTCTGCATACGGCTCGAGCTCGGCCAGCCGCTCGAGATCCGTGAGCCAGCCGGTGCCGAGGGTCTCGGTGATCAGCTCGGACAGCCCGGGATTCGCAAGCCGCAGGAAGCGGCGCGGGGTCACCCCGTTCGTCACGTTCGTGAACTTCTCGGGCCAGTACTCCGAGAAGTCGTGCAGCACCTTGTCGCGCAGAAGCTGCGAGTGCAGCTCGGCGACGCCGTTCACCTTCGAGCCGGCGACGGTCGCGAGGTACGCCATGCGCACCGCCCGCTCGGGGTACTCGGCGATGATCGACATCTGCCGCGCGCGCATCTCGTCGTTCGGGAACGCCGCCCTCACCTCGGCGAGGAACTCGTCGTTGATGCGGTAGATGATCTCGAGGTGCCGTGGCAGCAGCCGGCCGAGCAGCTCGGTCGACCACACCTCGAGCGCCTCGGGAAGCAGGGTGTGGCAGGTGTACGCGAAGCACTTCTTGGTGATCTCCCACGCCTCCTCCCACTCCAGCTTCTCGATGTCAACGAGCACGCGCATGAGCTCGGGCACCGCGATCACCGGGTGGGTGTCGTTCAGCTGGAAGATCACCCGGTCGGGCAGCGACCTGACGTCGCCGTCGAGGATGAACCGGTCGAGGAAGTCGCGGATCGAGCAGGCGACGAAGAAGTACTGCTGCTGCAGCCGCAGCTCCTTGCCCTGCGGGGTCGAGTCCTCGGGGTAGAGCACCTTGGTGATGTTCTCGGCGAAGGTCTGGGCTCGCACGGCCTCGGCGTAATCGCCGCTGTTGAAGATCGACAGGTCGAACGCCTTCGTCGCCTGCGCGCTCCACAAGCGCAGCGTGTTCACCTGGCCGTTCTGATAGCCGGGCACCATGTAGTTGAAGGGCATGCCGAGCACGTTCCATGCCGGAACCCAGCGGCTGCGCTCGACACCGTCGGTGTCGGTGTACTTCTCCGTGTGGCCGCCGAAGTCGACCTGCACCGCGTGCTCGGGGTGCGGGAACTCCCAGGGGCTGCCGAGCGTCAGCCAGGTGTCTGGCTGCTCGACCTGCTGCCCATCGACGAAGGTCTGCCGGAAGATGCCGTATTCGTAGCGGATGCCGTAGCCGATGCACGGCACTCCCATCGTCGCGAGCGAGTCGATGAAGCAGGCGGCGAGGCGACCGAGGCCGCCGTTGCCGAGGCCCGGCTCCACCTCCTGGGCGCGGAGCGTCGCGATGTCGATCCCGCAGGAGGCCAGCGCCTTGTCGGCGATCTCCTCGAGGTCGGTGGCGAGCAGCGCGTTGCCGAGCTGCCGCCCCAGCAGGAACTCGGCCGACAGATAGCCGACCATCTTCGCCTTGGTGTCGCGGATCTTGCGCGTGTTCTCGAGCCAGCGCGCCGACAGGTAGTGGCGCACCGTGCGAGCGAGCGACAGGTACTGGTCGTTGACGGTCGAGCGCGACAGCGTGACGCCCGCGCTCGTGTTCAACTCGCGCAGGAACTCGCGCACGAAGCCGTCGACCGAGTGCGGCGGCGCGGTCACGGGCGCGAGGGCGAGCGGATGCGTCGGCTGGAAGCTCGGGCCGACGTGTCGCGACTCGCTCGTCTGGGCCTCGTCTGCGGTCATCGGGGTGTTCGGCCTTACGGCCTCCAGCATGTCGAATTCGCTCACAGTCGTAACGTACTGAGGTCTCGTTACCGTGCTGTATCGCGTTCGATACGCGATAGGTTCGCATCGTGGCGAACGACACGGATGCCTTCACTCCCGTCCTGGGCCGGATCCCGCTCCTCGAGCCGTCCCCCGAGGTCGACGGCGGGCTCTTCCCCGCCAAGGCGTTCGCCGGCGAAGTGGTGCCGTTCGAGGTCACCGCGTTCCGTGAGGGGCACGACCTCATCGGCGTTGACCTGCTGCTGCGCTCCCCCGACGGGGAGGAGAGCACGCATCGCATGCATCCGCTCGGCGCGGAGCACCCCGACAGGTGGGGCGCCCTCGCCCTGCTCGAGACCGAGGGCGAGTGGCGCTTCCGGATGCAGGCGTGGGCCGACGAGTGGGCCACCTGGCGTGCGGTCGCCGACAAGAAGATCCCCGTCGGGGTCGACGTCGCCGTCACCTTCCTGGAAGGCGCGATCCTCGCCGAGCGCGCGGCGGCGGACAAGCGGAGGCCGAAGTCCGAGCGCCGCTACCTCTCCGACACGGCCGCGGCGCTGCGCGATGAGGCCACGCCGCCCGAGGCCCGTCTGGCCGCGGCATCCGACGCCCGCCTCACGCAGATCATGACGGAGCGGCCCGTCGTGTCGCTGCAGACGCTGTCGCTCACGCGACGCATCGTCGTGGAACCCGCGCGCGCGGGCCTGGGCGCCTGGTACGAGTTCTTCCCGCGCTCCGTCGGCGCGAAGCGGCGCGCCGACGGCAGCTGGCAGTCCGGCACCTTCCGCACGGCGGCGCTGCGGCTGCCCGAGGTGGCGGCGATGGGCTTCGACGTCGTCTATCTGCCGCCGATCCACCCCATCGGGCACTCGTTCCGCAAAGGACCCAACAACTCTCTCGACGCCGGCCCGAACGACCCGGGCTCGCCGTGGGCGATCGGCTCGGCCGAGGGCGGCCACGACGCGATCCACCCCGAGCTCGGCACGGTCGAGGACTTCCAGCACTTCCTCGGCAAGGCCGAGCTGGTCGGGCTCGAGGTCGCACTCGACCTCGCGCTGCAGGCCTCCCCCGACCACCCGTGGGTGCGCTCGCACCCCGAGTGGTTCACGACGCTGCCCGACGGCACGATCGCGTACGCCGAGAACCCGCCGAAGAAGTACCAGGACATCTACCCGCTGAACTTCGACAACGACTACGACGGGCTGAGGGCCGAGATCCGCCGGATCGTGGAGTACTGGATCTCGCTCGGCGTCCGCATCTTCCGCGTCGACAATCCGCACACGAAGCCGCTGCGCTTCTGGGAATGGCTCATTCACGACGTGAACCGCGAGCACCCCGAGGTCGTCTTCCTCGCCGAGGCGTTCAGCCGGCCCGCCGTCATGCAGACGCTCGCCAAGGCCGGCTTCCAGCAGTCGTATTCGTACTTCACCTGGCGCAACACGAAGGTCGAGCTCGAGGAGTTCCTCACCACGATCTCGCGCGACTGGGCGGCCTTCTACCGCCCGAACCTGTTCGTGAACACACCGGACATCCTCACCGAGTACCTGCAGTTCGGCGGCCGGCCGGCCTTCAAGATCCGCGCGGCGATCGCAGCGACCGCCGCGCCGCTATGGGGCGTGTATTCCGGGTACGAACTCTACGAGTCGGTCGCCCGCCCGGGCGCCGAGGAGTACATCGACAACGAGAAGTACGAGTTCAAGCCGCGCGACTTCGGCCGCGCCCTCGCCTCGGGCGACTCGCTCGCCCCGTATCTGACCATGCTGAACCAGGCCCGCAACGCGCACCCCGCGCTCCGCCAGCTGCGCAACCTCACCCTGCACAGTTCTGAGGACGACGCGGTGCTCGTGTATTCGAAGCACCTCGACGGGGCCTTCAGCCGATCGGGGAAGTCCGACGCGGTGATCGTCGTCGCGAACGTCGACCCGCACTCGGTGCGCGAGACGATCGTGCACCTCGACGTCACGGCGCTCGGGCTCGAGCCGGGCGCCGAGTTCGAGGTGCGCGACCTCGTGACCGGCCAGCGCTGGTCCTGGGCGGCACGCAACTACGTCCGGCTTGATTCGTTCTACGAGCCCGTGCACATCCTGCACGTGAAGGAGCCCAGCTGATGAGCAGTGTCACCCTGCCCCGCATCGCCGACGACACGCTGCAGGCACTGGCCGAGGGCCGCCATCACGAGCCGCACGCCGTGCTCGGCCAGCATCCGGTCGCCTCAGGCAGCGTGAGCGACCCGGTGACCGTCATCCGCACGCTGCGCCCGCTCGCCCGGTCGGTGCACGCGGTGCTCGCCTCCGGTGCGCACGTCGAGCTCGCGCACCTCGGGTTCGGCATCTGGCAGGGCGTGTCGATCACCGGCTTCAGCGACTACGTCATCGAGGCGCGCTACGACGACGGCAGCGTCTACACGGCGGATGACCCCTACCGCTTCTCCCCCACGCTCGGCGAGGCCGACACGTGGCTGATCCAGCAGGGGCGGCACGAAGAGCTCTGGAACGCCCTCGGCGCGCACGTGCGCGAGCACTGGGGCGTCGCCGCCGCGACCAGGGGCGTCGCGTTCGCCGTGTGGGCGCCCAACGCCACCGCCGTGCGGGTGGTCGGCGACTTCAACGGCTGGGACGGCACGGGCCACGCGATGCGCTCGATGGGCGGCAGCGGCCTGTGGGAGCTGTTCGTCCCCGGTCTCGATGTCGGCGCCCTCTACAAGTTCGACATTCGCACGCAGTCGGGCGACTGGGTGCGCAAGGCCGACCCGCTCGCGCAGTACACCGAGGTGCCGCCTGCGACGGCGTCGGTCGTCGGCGAGAGCCGCTACGAGTGGCACGACGCGGAGTGGCTCGAGGCGCGCCGCACGAGCCACCACGACAAGCCGATCTCGATCTACGAGCTGCACTTCGGCTCCTGGCGCCCCGGCCTGAACTATCGCGAGGCCGCCGACCAGCTGATCGAGTACGTTACCTGGCTCGGCTTCACCCACGTCGAGTTCATGCCCCTCGCCGAGCACCCCTTCGCCGGCTCGTGGGGCTACCAGGTCACCGGCTATTACGCGGCGACCAGCCGCTTCGGGCATCCTGACGATCTGCGTTACCTGATCGACCGCCTGCACCAGGCAGGCATCGGCGTGATCATGGACTGGGTTCCCGGCCACTTCCCGAAGGACGACTGGGCGCTCGCCCGCTTCGACGGCCAGCCCCTCTACGAGCATGCGGACCCGCGCCTCGGCGAGCAGAAGGACTGGGGCACCTACGTCTTCGACTTCGGCCGCACCGAGGTGCGCAACTTCCTCTACGCGAACGCGCTGTACTGGCTCGAGACCTTCCACGTCGACGGCCTGCGCGTCGACGCGGTGGCCTCGATGCTCTACCGCGACTACTCGCGGAATGACGGCGAGTGGATCCCCAACATCCATGGCGGGCGCGAATACCTCGAGGCGATCGGATTCCTGCAGGAGACCACCGCGACGGCGTACAAGCGCTACCCCGGGATCATGATGATCGCCGAGGAGTCGACGAGCTGGAGCGGCGTCACGCGCCCCACGAGCGGCGGCGGCCTGGGCTTCGGCTTCAAGTGGAACATGGGCTGGATGCACGACTCGCTGCAGTACATCGAGCGCGACCCCGCCTACCGCTCGTACCACCACAACGAGATCACCTTCGCGATGGTCTACGCGTACTCCGAGAACTTCATCCTGCCGATCAGCCACGACGAGGTCGTGCACGGCAAGGGCTCGCTCATCGACAAGATGCCCGGCGACCACTGGCAGAAGCGCGCCAACCTGCGGGCGTTCCTCGCCTTCATGTGGGCGCACCCCGGCAAGCAGCTGCTCTTCATGGGCCAGGAGTTCGGCCAGTGGGCCGAGTGGAGCGAGGCGAAGGGCCTCGACTGGCACCTGCTCGACCATGACGACCACCGTCAGATCGCCTCGCTCGTCGGCGAGCTCAACCGCGTCTACCGCGAGAACTCGGCGTTCTGGCGCTACGACACCGAGCCGCGCGGCTTCGAGTGGATCGAGGCCGGCGACGCGCAGCACAACGTGCTGGCGTTCCTGCGGTGGAGCGAGGACGGCCCGATCGTCTGCGCCTTCAACTTCTCGGGCGCGCCGCACCTGGGCTACCGGCTGGGCCTTCCGTTCGGCGGCGACTGGGCCGAGATCGTGAACACGGATGCCGAGGTCTTCGGCGGCTCGGGCGTGGGCAACCTCGGCCGCGTCCACGCCGACGATCTCGCCTGGGGCGGTCGCGCCGCCAGCGCCGCGGTCAATCTGCCGCCGCTCGGCGCGGTCTTCCTGCGCCCGACGCCGCCGGAGGTTCGCGAGGCGCCCGCCGCTCCGGCTTGAAGAGCCGATGACGCGCGGGAGCCGCGCGAAGACCCGATCCGCGCGTATTCGCAGCGCCACATCGCGGCCACGGCCGAGATCCCGCCGTCGGTCTTCGATACAGCCGAGGCGGAAGTCGCCGCGCTGACCCCGTTCGAGCAGGTGCGCCCGCGCGCCTGGAGCTGGATGCAGCCGGGCTCAGGAAGCTAGTACAGCAGCGAGGCCAAGCGGCCGCGGGCCTTGACCACGCGCGCGTCTGAGGCGCCGACGACCGCGAAGAGCTCGACGAGCCGCTCGCGCACGCGGTTCTTGCCCTCGGCGTCGAGCTTCGGGAAGAGCGTCAGCAGGCGATCGAAGGCGTCTTCGACATGGCCCCCGGACACGTCAGCGTCGGCGACTCCGAGCTGCGCATCGACGTCGTCGGGCGCGGCGGCAGCGGCCGCACGCAGCTCGTCGAGCGTCTTGCCCTGCAGGCGGTGCAGCAGGCTGACCTGCGCGAGACCGGCCTTCGCCTCGTCGTCGCCGGGGTTCTGGGCGATGGCCTTGGTGTAGGCATCGATCGCCGCCTGGAAGTCCCCGCGCTCGATCGCGTCGTACGCCTCCTGATGCAGGGGCGGCAGCGGTGCCGGCTCGGGCTCGGCGGCCTCGGCCCCGGCATCCGCGTCGTCGACGGGAACCGTGCCGGTCACGCCGTTCTGCGCGGCGAACGCCAGAACCTGCTCGACCGCATCGCGGATCTCGGGCTCGGGCAGCTCGCCGACGAACAGACCGACGGGGCGGCCGCCGATGACGGCGGCGACCGTCGGCACCTGCTGCGCTTGGAACGCCTGAGCAAGCTGGGGGCTGCGCTCGGCCTCGACCCGCGCCAACACGAAGCGGCCGGCGTATTCGCGCGCGAGCTTGATGAGCGTCGCCGAGAGGCGGGTGCTCTGCTCGGCCCACGACGCCCACAGGTCGACGATGACGGGAACCGTGCGCGAGACCTCGACGAGCTGCGTGAACGTGCGGTCGTCGACGTCGACGATGAGCCGGCCGGCACCGGATTCCTCGCCGGCACCCGCGGCCCCGGCGGCAGCCGGGTCGGGGCGGTTCACAAGGGCGGACAGATCGATCGCACCACGCAGGCTCGCTGCCTGCGCGGCCCTCTCGTCACTCACTATGGCAACTCCTTCGCACCGGTCACGGCCTGCGCGAAGCCGAGCAGTCTGATCTGCTCTTTGGACTCGGCAGGCGGCACATAGAAGAGTAGCTGGTAGCCGTAATCGGTCTCCAAGCCCTTGTTCGTCTTCGTGAGCCCCGTGAGCGCTGCGGTGGCGCCGTTCGGGTCGTGCAGTGTGATCTCGGCCGCGGGGTCATTGGGCTTGATGGTCTGCGTCTCGGCGACGTTCGCGACGACGAGCGCCCCGGCGTTGTTCGTCGCAAGCGCAACGGGCGCGTTCGTGCCGGGCTGGTCGGCGTAGGCGAGGTTGGCCGCGCCCTTCTTGTCGACGAGCTCCTTGATGGTCTGCGCCTTGAACTCGGCGCCGACCTGCTTGACGAGCGCGTCGTCCTTGAGGTCGAACTCCTTCGCGCTCGGGCTCTTCGCGCCCAGCGCGAGCACGCTGGCGTAGCTCTGTGCGAGCTGGCTCGGCGCGACGGCGAGCAGCTTGGAGTCGGGCGGCACCAGAGTCGAGCCGATGTTGGCGGGGGCCAGGTCGGGGATCTTCGCACCGCCGAGCATCGTCACCGAATAGGCGACCTTGTAGTTCTCGCGCGGCGAATCCTGCGTGAGCGTGAGGTCGAGCGGCGCAGCGCTCTTGGTCGCGGGGTCTTCCACGATGACGTTGACCACGCGCGGCCACGTGTCGGTGGCCTGCGGAAGCACGATCGACAGCTTGGGGTTCACGGGGATCGCGGCGGGCGCCGGGTACTGCGGCTTGGCGTGCCGGATCTTGTAGCTCGCCTGACGCTCTGTGAGCGCAGCGCCGGTGAACCGCGTGGCCGCCAGGGCAGGGTCGAGCTTCGCGTCGGCCGTCTTCGCCGTCTCGGCGATGCGGGTCACGATGTTCCGCAGCTGCGGTTCGGTCACCGCGGGCGCGGGGTGGTCCTTGCCCTCCCCGGGAAGCTGCGTCGCGAGCGGCGTCGTGCTCGGCGAGGGCGTGGCGGACTGCCCGACCGCGGGCCAGTAGTCCGACGAGCAGCCGGCCAGCGTCAGCGCGCCCGCGAGCACGACCGGGACGGCGATGAAGCCGCGACCGAGCGAACGGCGCCCGTGCGTCTCAGTGGCGGCGGGGCCGACCGTGCGCACCTTGGGGGCACGCGGCGGGCGGGGCAGACGCGGCGGGCGCCCGTTGCTGCCCCCGCGGCGCGGGCCGCGGCCGCGCCGCAGGTGGCGCAGCGCGAGGATGTAGAACACGATGCCGGCGATCGCGATGAGGCCGCCGAGCACGATGAGCGGCCCCGCCCATGGCGTGCGGGTGTCCATCGGCCAGGTGAGCGAGACGGACTCTGGCGCGGCGTGCGCGCCATCGGTCGCGATGATCACGCTGACGTTGTCGGGAACGTTCATCGTCGTCGTCGCCGCCTTCGCCCCGGTGAACTGCTCGAGCCAGAGGTCGCTGTTCGCGGGGCTCGGCGCCTTGGGGTCGAGCGACCGGCGAAGATCGGATGCCGGCGCGTCGGCGCCCGCGGCGGGGGTGCTCTTCGTCGGAGTCGGAGTCGGCGTTGACGTGGCATCCGATGCCCCGCCCGTGTCGCCCTTCTCACCTGCGCGCACGAGCGTCGTCTTCAGCGACTTGGTCTCGGGCTGGTAGCTGACGCGCGCGTACGGCTCGTCGCCGACCCAGGCGAGGACGTCGGCCGTGCGGCCATACGCGACGAACGGCGAGGTCGCCCCCGCGACGTGCAGCGTCTGCTGCCCTTCGTTCGCGTTGAGCGTCGCCCCCGAGATGACGATGTACGGCGCGCCCGAGCGGACGTCTGCCGTGGCGGTCACGCTTGCGGCGGGTGCCCAGATCGTACGCTGGGCGATCCCAACGCCGATCATGATCGCGGCAATGAGGAACGCCGCGATGGCAATGACGAAACGCACGAATAGATCCTTCCTGGCCGGCCGCACGGGTATTGACCGGCTGCCAAAAGTCCCTTCAGGTTATTCGATGCGCCTGGACAGACCCGGGACGAACCCTGAATACGGCGTTCGGCGCGCCTCGTGGGGCTTGTAGCATTTCTGGGGTACGGCGCGATGTCGCGCCGGCCCACTCCAGCAGCCCCTCGATCCCCCGGAGAGCCACGTGCCCGAAGAGTCAGAGTTCACCCAGGTCTTCCGCGGCTATGACAAGGACGAGGTCGACAAGGCGCTTCAGGAGCTGCGCCGCGAGCTGATCAAGGCGAACACGCAGGCCTCGGATGCCGCGAAGGAGATCAAGCGCCTCAACGGCCGCATCGACGAGCTGAACGCCGAGATCGAAGAAGTGGGCAGCCCCACCTTCTCGGGTCTCGGCACCAAGCTCGAGAACACCCTGCGCGTCGCCGAGGAGCAGTCGACGCGCATGATCGCGCAGGCCGACATCGACGCCGAGAAGCTGCGCGCGCAGGTCGCCCGCGAGACCGAGCAGATCCGCGAGGCCGCCAAGGAGCAGGCCGAGCGCGTCGTCACCGAGGGCCGCGCGCAGGCGGCGTCCGCCCTGCAGGACGCGCAGATCGAGGCGAACTCGATCATCGCCGACGCGAAGCGAGACGCCGAGCAGCTCCTCCAGGACGCGCAGCGCGAGGCCGCGGCCATCCGCGGCGCCGTCGCCACCGAGGCGGCAGAGGTGCGCGCCACCAGCAAGCGCGAGGCCGCGGCCACGAAGGCCGACGCCGAGCGCGAGGCCGCGGAAGTGCGGGCCGTGGCCGCGAAGGAGGCGCAGGCGAGCCGCGAGGCATCCGCAGGCCTCGACGCCGAGGTCAGCGAGCGCCGCGCCGAGCTCGAGCGCGAGCTCGCCGACAGCCGCAACCAGCACGAGGCGCAGCTCGAGGCCGAGCGCATCGCGCACCGCCAGGAGCTGACCCAGGCCGCGTCCGCGCAGGCGGCCCAGCTCGAGTCCGAGCTCGCCGAGCACCGCACGAAGCTCGAGCAGAGCCGCATCGACCACGAGAACGAGCTCGCCGCCCTGCGTCAGCAGGCGCAGGCCGAGGTCGACCAGCAGCGCCACGAGGCCGAGCAGGCCCGCATCGACCTCGAGGTCGAGCTCAAGGCCCGCCGCGACGAGGCCGAGAAGGAGCACCTGGCTCGCCACCAGGAGGCCGTCGCCCAGACCCAGCGGTTCCTCGACGACGCGAACGTGCAGCTCGCCGACGCCCTCAAGCGGGCGAGCGAGGCGCGTGAGGAGGCGAAGGCGATCGAGACGGATGTCCGTGCAGAGGTCCACACGAAGCGGAAGGACGCCGAGGCCGAGGCCGCGAAGATCATCCGCGACGCCGAGGAGCGCGCGAAGGCCGCCATCGAGGACGCGGAGAACCGCACCCGAAAGCTCGTCGACGACGCCGAGGACCGTCTCTCGCAGATCCGCATCGAGCGCGAATCGGTCGCCGGCTACTTCGAGAGCCTGCGCGGCGCGCTCGCACAAGCGGAAGGCGTCACGTCCTCCCACAGCGAGTGAGAGCCTCCCGGTAGCCTGAGCGCGTGAGGATCAAGAACGCGTTCACGCTCGGTCTCGTCGGAACGCTCGGCGTCGGGCTCGGCATCCTGATCCTCGCCTCGATCGTCAACCTCTCGACGGTCATCACCTACATCGGCGCCGCGCTGTTCCTCGCGCTCGGCCTCGAGCCCCTGATCGAGTTCCTGGCCAAGCGAGGGGTGCCCAGGTGGGCATCCATCGTCATCGTCTTCGTCGTCATCCTCGGTGTGGCCGCCGGCGTGATCTGGGCGATCGTGCCGGTCATCGTCGAGCAGAGCGCGCAGCTCGTGCAGTCGGTCACCGACTTCGTCGACCAGGGCACCTATCAGCAGTGGTATCAGTGGCTGCAGGGCCAGTTCCAGCCGGGGGTCGTCGACAACGCGATCTCACAGGTGTGGTCGGAGCTGCAGAAGAACCTCGGCACGATCACGGGCGGCGTGCTGCAGGCGGGCCTCGGCCTGATCACGGGGGCGTTCGGCGTGCTGATCGTGATCATCCTGACGATCTACTTCGCCGCGAGCCTCAAGAACATCAAGCGCGGCGCCTATGCCCTCGTGCCCGCCAGCCGACGCCGCAGGTTCATCGACATCGCCGAGCAGGTCACCGACTCGGTCGGGAAGTACGTCATCGGCCAGGTGTCGCTGGCGCTCGTCAACGGCATCCTCTCGTCGATCTTCCTCAGCATCATCCGCGCGCCGTACCCGATGCTGCTCGCCGTCATCGCCTTCCTGTTCTCGCTCGTGCCGCTCGTCGGCACACTGACGGGTTCCGCGCTGATCTGCCTGCTCTGCCTGCTGCTCGGCTCGCCGCTGACAGCCCTGGTCGCCGCCATCTACTACCTCATCTACATGCAGGTCGAGGCGTATGTGCTGAGCCCGCGCATCATGAACCGCGCCGTCGCAGTGCCGGGCGCCCTCGTCGTCGTGGCCGCTCTGGCGGGTGGCACGCTGCTCGGCGTGCTCGGGGCGCTCATCGCGATTCCGTTCGCGGCCTCGGTGCTGCTCATCGTGCGCCAGGTCGTGATTCCGCGGCAGAACGAGCTCTAGGAGCGGCTCACAGCTCGTAGGTCTCGGGCAGCGGCAGCGCGGCCGGATTCACCGCGCGCACGATCTCGGTGAGCACCGTCCGGGTCTGGCCCTCCCCCACCCACAGGTGCTTGCCGCCCGGCACCGCGATGAACTCGGCTTCGGGAACGGCTGCGCGGAAGATCGGCTCGGCCTCTGCGGGGCGCAGGAAGTCGTCGAGCTCGGGCACGAGCACCACCATGCGCTTGCCCGAGCCGTGCCAGGCCGCGAGCTCATCGCGCGTCGCACGGTGCAGCGGCGGCGAGAGCAGAATGACGCCCTCGACGTCGTCGTGGGCGAGACCGTACTTGATGGCGACCTCGGTGCCGAACGACCAGCCCACGAGCCAGGGGCGGGGCAGCTCCCGGTCGCGGGCGAAGCGCACGGCCGCCTCGAGGTCGAAGCGCTCGGTCACGCCGTCGCCGAAGGCGCCCTCGCTCGTGCCTCGCGGCGACGAGGTCCCACGCGTGTTGAACCGCAGCACCGCGAGATCGGCGAGGGCCGGCAGCCGGGCGGCCGCCTTGCGCAGGATGTGCGAGTCCATGAACCCGCCGTGCGTGGGCAGCGGATGCAGGGTGATGAGCGTGGCGACCGGGGGCCGGTCGACGGGCGTCGCGACTTCGCCGACCAGGCGCAGACGGTCGAGTGTGGTGAACTCGATCTCTTCGCGCACCGCGGGTAGCTCGACGGCTGCGCGGATCTCGACCTCGGTCATGCAATCCTCCAGCAATGGGTGTGCCAATGCCGCCGGCCCGACAGATCGGCCTCGTCGCCCAGCACGCCGTCGGCGCGCCACACCGCCACGTGCTCGACCCCGGGCGCGATCTCACGGCCGCAGCCCGGGCACACATAGCTCTTGCGGGCGTTCACCGCCGAGATCGGCTGCACCGTGTAGCTCAGCCCGCGTCGTGTCTCGGTGCGACGCCAGCCCAGCGTCAGCCGCTCGATGTCGAGCGCAGACGAATCGTCCCCGGTGGTCTTGCGACCCCGGGGACGATTGCTGCGCGGCATGGCTTCCAGCCTAGGCGACGGTCAGTACCACCCCGTCGACTGCGAGTGCGCCCATGCGCCGCAGGGGTTCGTGTAGCGGCCGGTGATATAGCCCATGCCCCACTTGATCTGCGTCTCGTAACTGTTCTGCCAGTCGGGGCCGGCAGACGACATCTTGCTGCCGGGCAGAGCCTGCGGAATGCCGTAGGCGCCGCTCGGGTTCGAGGCGTGCGTGTTCCAGCCGGACTCGCGGTTCCACAGGGAGACGAGGCAGCTGAACTGGTCGTCGCCCATGCCCATCGAGGCGAGGTACTGCTGGGCCCACGCCTGCGCGGTGCCGGGAGCCGCCGGCGGCGCGGCGGGAGCGGCGGCCGTGACCGGAGCGGCGGCGGCAGCTGCCGTCGTCGTCGCCGCGGTCTTGGTGGGGGTCGGGGTCGGGCTGGGCTTCGGCGGCAGCGTGGCCGTGTACTCCTCGTGCTCGACCGACACCGGCTGGTAGTCGGCCCCGACGTCGAGCGCCTGCGGGTGCTGGCCCGCGTAGCGGTCGGTCACGTGCGCGAACTGCAGGGAGGCGTCTGCGGTCGCGAAGCTGTTCGGGTTGACCAGGTTGATCATGAAGAACCCTGCAGCGGCCGCGAAGGCCAGCAGGACCACGATGGGCCTGGACTTCTTCTTGAGTGAATTGTGCATAGTGATGACGGGGCGGGCGGGGGCGTCGACCTGCTTCGGCGCATTGGAGCGCCGGGCCACGACGGCCGCCTTGGTTGCTACTCGCCTGCCCACGATCACAGAACCATAACGGCGGGGTGGGCGGATGCCAAACCCAAACGCCCGAGAGTCACCGGACGGCCAGCATCACGTCGGTGACCGAGTCGAGCAGCAGATCGACCTGCGCCTCGGCGTAGCCGCCGCGCTGCGGGCGGAAGGTGACGGTGCGCACCTCGTCGACGCTCACCGCGAGCCCCTCGGAGAAATACCTGATCAGACGGGCGGAAAAGCGGTCGACCTCGACCGTGCTGTAGCCCAGCGTGAAAGGGCTCGTGCGCGTGAAGCGCTGCTTGTCGGGGCGGTCGAGACGGTTCACGATCACCTGGGCCAGCTCGCGCGCCCGGCCGAACCATTCCTTTTCTCCGAGTTCACTCCGAGCCTGCTGCCGCTCGCGCTCGGCGAAGACGTCCTCGAGGCGCTCGAGCGCGGCATCCACCGCACCCGGCTCGTAGCCGCCCTTCCTCAGATCGAACGCGGTGCGCCGGATGTCGACCGCCGTGAGGCCGCGGGCACGGCCGTCGAACACCGAGCGGGCCTTCGACAGGAAGCCGTCGACCTGCTCGGGGTCGTAGCCGCGCTTGCCGCGGCCGACGGTGGGAAAACTCGACATGGAGCTCCTCGGTTCGGGTCGGGTGAGAGCGTCAGCTCACGAGAACAGCGGATAGAAGATCAGGTACAGAGCATAGGTCGCCGCCATGGACGGGAGGATCGAGTCCAGGCGGTCGAGGATGCCGCCGTGGCCGGGCAGCCAGGCGCTCATGTCCTTGATGCCGATGTCGCGTTTGATCAGCGACTCGGCCAGGTCGCCGACGGTCGCGGTCAGCAGCAGCACCGGGCCGAAGACGAAGCCGAACCACCACGGCACGTGCAGCATGAACAGCGACAGCAGGATGCCGGCGATGATCGCCGCCGCCCCGGCGCCCGCGAAGCCCTCCCACGTCTTGCTGGGGCTGATCGTCGGAACCATCTTGTGCCGCCCGAGGTTCAGACCCGCGGCGTAGGCGCCGGTGTCGGTCGCCACGACGACGACGATGGCGGCGAGGAGCCACCAGCGACCACCGGGCGAGGCCTGCGGCGAGACGAGCAGCACGGCGAAGCTCGCCAGCAGCGCGACATATGCCTGAACGAGTATGGACGCCGTGATGTCGCGCAGGAGCGTCTCTCGGCCGCCACGCCGGCTCGGCCAGGCGTACTCGACGACCCGCCACAGCACGACGAAGGCGATCCCCGCCATGGTGACGACCCAGCGCCACTCCGCGTCGAGGTAGTAGGAGGCAGGAACGACCGCCAGTGCCGCGATGACGCTCGCGGTGCGCGGGATGTCGCGCCCGCTCGCCCGCAGCGCGGTGCCGAGCTCGACGACCGCGATGGCGACCGCGGCCGCGGCGAACACCATGAACAGCTCGGTGACGAACAGCAGGCTCGCCAGCACGAGCACGCCTGCCCCGAGGCCGATCGCGATCGCGAGCACCAGGTCTCGGCCGGTGCGGGCGCGGATGCGCTTGTTCACCTCGTCGAACTGCGCGCGGGCGTTGTCGAACTGCGCGCGCGACTCCTGGAGCTGTCGCTCGAGATCGGCGCGGGCGGCCTGGGCTTGCGCCTTGAAGTCGGGGCCCTGGGGCCGCTGCGCCATGGGATCAGACCTCGAGGAGTTCGGCTTCCTTGCGGGTGAGAGCCTCGTCGATCTGGTCGACGTGCTTCTTCGTCAGCGAGTCGAGCTCCTTCTCGGCTCGGGCGATCTCGTCCTCGCCGACCTCCTTGAGGCCGTCGAGCTCGTCCTTGGCCCGACGGCGGATGTTGCGGATGGACACCCGCGCCTCCTCCGCCTTGGCGCGCACGACCTTCACGTAGTCCTTGCGCCGCTCTTCCGTGAGCTCGGGCATGGTGATGCGGATGATGTTGCCGTCGTTGTTCGGCGTGACCCCGAGGTCGGGGCGGGCGACGATCGCCTTCTCGATCTCTTTGAGGGCCGTCTTGTCGAAGGGCTGGATCAGGATGACGCGCGCTTCGGGCACCTGCAGCGAGGCCAGCTGCTGCAGCGGCGTCGGGCTGCCGTAGTAGTCGACCAGCACGCGCGAGAACAGCTGCGGGTTCGCGCGCCCGGTGCGCACTTCCGAGAAGTCCTCCTTCGCGGCCTCGACGGACTTGCCCATGCGTTCTGTCGCGTCGGACAGGACATCAGCGATCACGGTAGCTCCTTCGTAGAACTGTCCCGTCGATTCTATCGACGCGACCGGCGGGCTGACGGCAGGCGCTCAGTGCGTCACCAGCGTGCCGATGGGCTCACCCAGCAGCGCGGCCTTGACATTGCCGTCGGGCTGCATGCCGAACACCTGCATCGGCATCCGGTTGTCCATGCACAGGCTGAACGCCGTCGAGTCGACGACCTTCAGGCCGCGCCGCAGCGCGTCCTGGTACGTCAGATGGTCGATCTTGGTGGCGGTCGGGTCGTGCTTGGGGTCGGCGGTGTAGACGCCGTCGACGCCGTTCTTGGCCACGAGCACGGCGTCGGCGCCGATCTCGAGGGCCCGCTGCGCCGCGACGGTGTCGGTCGAGAAGTACGGCAGGCCGGCGCCGGCGCCGAAGATGACGATGCGGCCCTTCTCGAGGTGGCGCTCTGCGCGCCGCGGGATGTACGGCTCGGCGACCTGCGTCATCGCGATCGCCGACTGCACGCGCGTCTCGGCGCCCGCCTGCTCGAGGAAGTCCTGCAGCGCCAGCGCGTTCATGACGGTGCCGAGCATGCCCATGTAGTCGGCACGCCCGCGATCCATGCCGCGCTGGCTGAGCTCGGCGCCGCGGAAGAAGTTCCCGCCGCCGACCACCACCGCGATCTCGACGGAGCGCGCGGCCTCGGCGATCTCGCGCGCGAGCGCGGCGATCACATCGGGGTTCACCCCGAGGGAGCCGGCGCCGAACGCCTCACCGGAGAGCTTCAGAAGGACTCTGCGCTTCTTGTCGTCGGCCATGTCGTGGGGTCGTCCTTCCGTGTCGTTCTGCTCTGTCGTCGAGGCTATCGGGTGCGCCGGTCGCGATGTGGACGGGCGCGAAAAAGGGGCCCGGATGCCTGAAGCATCCGGACCCCCATGGAGTGGCTTACGCGCCGACCTTGAAGCGGGCGAAACCGGTGACGGTCAGGCCGGCGTTCTGCGCGACCTTGCCGACGGTGAGCGAGTTGTCCTTCGCGTAGTCCTGCTCGAGCAGGGCGACCTGCTTGTAGTAGGCGCCGAGACGGCCCTCGACGATCTTCGGGAGGATCGCCTCGGGCTTGCCCTCCTGGCGCGAGATCTCCTCGACGATGCGGCGCTCGTTCTCGACCTTCTCGGCCGGCACGTCGTCGCGCGTCAGGTAGTCGGGGTTCGCGAAGGAGATGTGCTGGGCGATGCTGCGAGCGGTCTCCTCGTCAGAGCCCGTGTAGGCCACGACCACGCCGACCTGCGGGGGCAGGTCCTTCGAGGTCTTGTGCAGGTAGATCGCGAACGCGTCGCCGGTGAGGTAGGCCACACGGCGCAGCACGATCTTCTCGCCGATGACGGCGGCCTGGTCCTCGATGACGTCGGCGACGGTCTTGGTCGCGGCGGGGGCGGCGAGCGCCTCCTCGAGCGTCTTCGCGCCGGCGAGCACGACGGCCTCGAGCACGCCGTCGGCGAGCGCGATGAACTTGTCGTTCTTGGCCACGAAGTCGGTCTCGCACGCGAGCTCGATGAGCCACGCCTCGTTGCCCTTCTCGCGAGCGGCCACGAGACCCTCGCTCGTCGAGCGGTCGGCGCGCTTGGCGTTGCCCTTCGCGCCCTTCAGGCGCAGGATCTCGGTCGCCTTCTCGAGGTCGCCATCGGCCTCCTCGAGGGCCTTCTTGGTGTCGACCATGCCGGTGCCGAGCTGCTCACGCAGCGCCTTGATGTCGGCGATGCTGATGGTTGCCATTCTGCTGGAACTCCCTGGTATGAGTGTTGTGAGCGGTGACGGGGTGCGAGTCTTACTCGGCGCTGGCGGCCGGCTCGGCGTCCGCGATCTTCGCGGTCTCGGCGCTCGACTGCGCCGGGGTGGCCTCGTCGGCGGTCTCGCCCGCGTTCAGGAGCTCCTGCTCCCACTCGGCGAGCGGCTCGGCCTCTTCACCCTCGGTCTGACCGTGCTTGGACACGAGACCCTCGGCAGCGGCGTCGGCGACGATGCGGGTGAGCAGAGCCACCGAGCGGATCGCGTCGTCGTTGCCCGGGATCGGGTAGTTGACCTCGTCGGGGTCGCAGTTCGTGTCCAGGATGCCGACCACCGGGATGCCGAGCTTCTTGGCCTCGTCGATGGCGAGGTGCTCCTTCTTGGTGTCGACGACCCAGATCGCGCTCGGGGTCTTCGTCAGGTTGCGGATGCCGCCGAGCGACTTGTGCAGCTTGTCGAGCTCGCGCTTCTTGATCAGCAGCTCCTTCTTGGTGAAGCCGCTGGTGTTGCCCTCGAAGTCGAGCTCCTCGAGCTCCTTCATGCGAGCGAGGCGCTTCGAGACGGTGCTGAAGTTGGTGAGCAGGCCGCCGAGCCAGCGCTGGTTCACGTAGGGCTGGCCGACGCGGGTCGCCTGCTCGGCGATCGCCTGCTGGGCCTGCTTCTTCGTGCCGACGAAGAGAATGGTGCCGCCGTGGGAGACGGTCTCCTTCACGAAGTCGTACGCCTTGTCGATGTACGTGAGCGACTGCTGAAGGTCGATGATGTAGGAGCCCGAGCGCTCGGTGAGGATGAAGCGCTTCATCTTCGGGTTCCAGCGGCGGGTCTGGTGCCCGAAGTGGACACCGCTGTCGAGCAGCTGGCGCATGGTGACGACGGCCATGATTGTTCCTTTGTGGTTGAGGTTGATAGTCCTAGTGCCCGACACGCTCCCGCCCGCACCCGGATGAGCCGGTGCGGGACCTGAGGGAACTGTGCCGCCGACGTGGTGTCGGCACCTGGGCACGCGTAGTCACCCCGACGAGCGGGGTGCTCACAAAGTCTATCAGTTCGTGCCGCGCAGTTCGGGATGGTGCGCCAGGAAGAGTTCCTCGGTGTGCTCGAGCGCGACGCCCTTCGTCTCGGGGACCCGGAGCAGCACGAAGATGAACGAGAGCGCGGCGAAGACGGCGTAGATCGTGTAGGTCCACGGCAGCGACCAGGCCGACAGCGGCGGGAACGTCTCGGAGATGATGAAGTTCGCGATCCACTGCGCAGCCGCAGCGACGCCCAGCGCGCGGGCGCGGATGCGGCTCGGGAAGATCTCGCCGAGCAGCACCCACACGAGCGGGCCCCACGTCGCCCCGAACGCGATGATGAACACGTTGGCCGAGATCACAGAGACGACAGCCCAGCCGGTCGGCAGCGAGAGCTGGCCGTCGTGCAGAGTCGCGAAGCTGAACGCGACCGCCTCGAGTCCGAGCGGGATCGCCATGCCGACCGAGCCGATGAGCAGCAGCAGGCGGCGGCCGAGACGATCGACGAGGGCGATCGCGATGAAGGTGACGGCGACGTTCACTGCGCCGCTGATGACACTGAGCAGGAACGCGTGGTCGCCGAGCCCGACGGCTGTCCACAGCGAGTTCGAGTAGTAGAAGACGACGTTGATGCCGACGAACTGCTGGAAGACGGACAGGATGATGCCCACCCAGACGATCGGATGCAGGCCGAACGACGGGCCGCGCAGCGTGGCCTTCGCGTTCCTCTTGTCCTCGGCGATCGCCTTCTCGATGTCGCTGATCGCGCCTTCCACCTCGTCGTGGGGCACGATCGTCGAGAAGACCTGCTCTGCCTCTTTGCGCTTGCCGACGAGCAGGAGATAGCGCGGTGACTCGGGAATGCGCAGCGCGAGGTAGCCGTACACGATCGCAGGAATCACGCCGACGATGAACATCCACCGCCATGCCCCGAGGTTCAGCCAGAGCGAGGCTGTCGCCTCGTTGCCCGCGGCGCTGTTCAGCACGAAGTCCGACAGCAGCGCGACGAAGATGCCGATCGTGATGGCGAGCTGCTGGAGCGAGGCGAGCCCGCCGCGCACGCTCTTGGGCGCGACCTCACCGATATAGGCGGGGGCGATCACCGAGGCGATGCCGATGCCGAGACCGCCGATGACGCGCCAGGCTCCGAGATCCCAGACGGTCTGTGCGAGGCCTGCGCCGATGGCGCTGACGAAGAACAGGATGGCCCCGAGCAGCATCACCCGCGGCCGACCCCAGCGGTCGGCGAGGCCGCCGGCGATCCAGGCGCCGAGGGCGGAGCCGAGCAGCGCCACGGCGACGACGAAGCCCTTCACGAAGTCTTCGGCGGGGCCGGACACGGCGGGGGCCACGATCTGCTTCCCGATCGCGTCGACGGCGCCGTTGATGACCGATGAGTCGAAACCGAATAGGAAGCCGCCCACGGCGGCGGCGATTGCGAGGCCGGTGACCCGGCGGCGGAACCTCGGGTCGATCTGCTCGATTTGTCCGACTGACATCGCGTGCTCCCCTCTCTCCTGCGACCACTCTTTCCCTCCACAGACCCCGGGCGCAACGGATTGCGCACCGAAAGCCCCTTTGCCCGGGGAATCCGCCCGGCCGCCCTGGGATGCTGACGGGCATGTCGGCAGCGAAGATCACGTGGTGCGTCCTGGTCGCCCTCGCGCTCACGCTCGTCCCCGCGTCAGCCTCCGCGACGGATGCCGCGCCTGCGGCACCTCACTGGCGGTGGCCCACCTCTCCCCCTGCGGCGGTGCTGCACCCTTTCCTGGCCCCGCCCGGGCCCTACGCGGCGGGGCATCGCGGGGTCGACTTCGCGGCCGCGCCTGGCGATGTCGTTCTCGCCCCGGCCGACGCGGTCGTCCAGTTCGCGGGCGTCGTCGTCGACCGGCCTGTCGTCACCCTGCGCGTCGATGAGCATGTGCTCGTGAGCTTCGAGCCCGTGACGGCGACGGCCGACACGGGCACGATGCTCACGGCCGGCCACGCGCTCGGCACCGTCGCGCGCGGCGGTCACTGCGACGGCGTGTGCCTGCACGTCGGGGTGCGCGTCGACGGCGAATACGTCTCGCCGATGCTGTACTTCGCCGGCATCCCGCCCGCGGTCCTGCTGCCGCTGCAGTGACGACACTGCCGCGCCCGCGTCAGGCGCGAGGGTGCGCCTGCGCGTAGCTCTGCTTCAGCCGCTCGACCGAGACATGCGTGTAGATCTGCGTCGTGCCCAGGCTCGCGTGCCCGAGCAGCTCCTGCACGGCACGCAGATCGGCGCCGCCGTCGAGCAGGTGCGTGGCCGCCGTGTGCCGCAGCGTGTGCGGCCCGTGCGGGCCGCCGCCCGGGAACGCGGAGAGCGCGCGCGAGACGACCTCGTAGACGGCCCGTGTGCTGAGGCGCCGCCCCGTGGCTCCGAGGAAGAGCGCGTCGCCCGCGTCACCGTCGGCACGCGCCGCGAGAGTCGGACGAGCGGTGCGCACATAGTCGACCACGGCGCCGAGCGCAGGCACCCCGAACGGCACCGTGCGCTGCTTCGCCCCCTTGCCGGTGACGACCATGGTGAGGCGATCGAAGTCGAGATCGGCCACGTCGAGGCCGACGAGCTCGGAGACGCGGACGCCGCTCGCATACAGCAGCTCGAGCAGGGCACGGTCGCGCACCGCCGTCGGATCCCCGGTCTCGGCACGCTGCGCAGCTCTCTCGAGAAGCTCGGACATCTGCTGCTGCGGCACCACTCGCGGCAGGTGCCGCCCCCGCTTCGGCGAAGTCAGCCGCACGCCCGGGTCTGTCTCGCGCAGGCCGGTGCGCGCGGCCCAGGCCGTGAAGCTGCGCGCCGCTGCACTGCGCCGGGCGAGTGTCGACGCGGCGAGACCTGCTTCGGAGCCCTGCCACTGCCACGCCCGCAGCACCTCGAGATCGAGGTCGCCGAGCGAGGTGACGCCCGCCTCGGCCGCAAAGCTCTGCAGCCTGCCGAGATCGGCGCGGTACGACGAGATCGTCGCCTCGGACAGTCCGCGCTCGTAGCGCGCGTGCTCGAGAAAGCGCACGATCGCATCGGAGAGCTTCACTCCATCAGCATGCAGCGCCCTCATGCCCGGCGCGGGAGCGACACCCACCCCGCGTCGGTCTTGCGCACCCGTCCGTCGAGCAGCAGCACACCGAGCAGCCCCGCCGTCTCGCCCTCGCCCAAGCCGCTGCGCTTGGCGACCTCGGCCACCGGGCGGGCGCTGCGGGTGCTGAGCGCCGAGAGCGCTCTGCCGTAGCGGGGATCCTCCGGATCGGCAAGCGGCTCTGGCTCGTCGATCTCGCCGTGTGCGATCCGAATGATGTCGTCGACGCCTTCGACCACCTCCGCTCTGCCCTCCTTCAGAAGCCGATGACACCCCACCGAGGACGGGCTGGTGATCGGGCCGGGGACGGCGCCGATGGGCCGCCCGATGTCTGAGGCGTGATTGGCGGTGTTGATCGATCCCGAACGCGCGCCCGCCTCGACGACGACCACGGCGCTCGCCATCGCCGCGATCATGCGGTTGCGGGCGAGGAAGCGGAACGGCGTCGGCGGTGTGCCGAACGGCACCTCGGCGACGACCAGGCCCTCGCGGGCGACGCGGGCGATCAGCTCGCTGTTGCCGATCGGGTAGAAGCTGTTCAGCCCGCCCGCCATCACCGCCACGGTGTTCCCGTGCGTCGCGAGCGCCGCACGATGCGACGCGGCGTCGATGCCGTACGCGCCGCCCGAGACCACCGTCCACCCGCGCTCGGCGAGCCCCGCCGACAGCTCGGTAGCGACGTGGGTTCCGTAGCCGGTCGCGGCCCGCGTGCCCACCATCGCCGCGGACGTGCCGTAGCCCGCCAGCAGCTCGACATTGCCGAGCCCCCACAGCAGCAGTGGTGCGTGATCGCCCAGGCCCGCGAAGCCGGCCGACCACTGCGGATCATCGGGCACGAGAAGCTCCGTGCCCGATGCGGCGGCCATCGCGAACACTGAGCGGATGAACATCGGTGACATGCGGGGCTGCCAGCGCAGGAACCCGGCCCGGACCCCCGCAGGCGGCTCGAGGCCGCGCACCGAGTAGGCGGCATGAACGGCGGTCGCCACCGCCGTCGCCTCGTGGCGCAGAGCGCTCGGCGAGGCGAAAGGCTCGTCACGATAGACCAGCTCGATCGCGTCGGCGGCCCCGAGGTCGTCGATGAGCCGACCGGCGACGCCGTCCCCGGGTTCGGCGAGGGCGCTCCAGATCACACGGGCGGTCAGCTCGGCGTCGTCGCTCGCCCTGCCCGGCCGCAACCTGTCCCAGAGCTCTGCACGCTCGCCGGCCCCGATACCGATCGATGGTGTCATGCGCTGTCCCCCTCCCGGAGCGCGATCGCCGCCCCGACATGCTCGGCCCCCGGCGAGACGGCACCATCGAGGTCCGCAAGCGTCCAGGCGACGCGCAAGACGCGCACGTACCCGCGCATCGTCATGGCGTGCCGCTGGTAGTGGCGGTCGAGAGACGAGGTGATGCGTTTCGGCAGCCGGCCCGGCCCCTCGGTGAGCCACTTGCTCGGAATCCGCCCGTTGATCTCCCACCCGGCGCCCGCGAAGCGCTCGCGGGCGGCGGCGCGGGCGAGCTCGACCTGGTGCCGCGCCTCTGCGCTGGTCCGTCGCGGCCTGTCGCCTGCGGCCAGCAGCTGCGCGGGCGCGAGCCGGTTCACCGTGAGCTGCAGATCGATGCGGTCCATCAGCGGGCCGGACAGGCGATTGAGGTAGGCCCGCCGGCGGCCGGGCCCGCAGGTGCACTCCTTGTCGGCCGACACCCCGTAGAGCCCGCACGGGCACGGATTCGCGGCGAGCACCAGCTGGAACCGCGCGGGGAACTCGGCCTGATGGTGGGCGCGACTGATGGTGATGACACCGGACTCGAGCGGCTGCCGCAGCGCATCGAGCGCAGCGGGCTGGAACTCGGGCGCCTCGTCGAGGAAGAGGACGCCGTGCGACGCGCGTACGGCGGCGCCCGGGCGGATGCGGGTGCTGCCGCCGCCGACGAGCGCCGCGGCCGAGGCCGTGTGATGGGGAGCCTCGAACGGCGGGCGTGTGACGAGCTCGCTCACCGAGCCGAGTTCCGTGAGCGAGCGGATCGACGTGGCTTCGAGCGCGGCCCGCTCGTCGAGGTCGGGCAGCAGCCCCGGCATCCGCTCGGCCAGCATGGTCTTGCCGGCCCCAGGCGGCCCGAGGAAATACGCATGGTGGCCGCCCGCCGCCGCGACGACGAGAGCGCGCACGGCGTCATCGTTCCCGATCACCTCTGACAGGTCGAGGTCGTCGATGGCGCGCGGCGAGACCGGTGCGGCCAGCACCGGCTCGACGGGGATCGGCGTGAAGTCGCCGCCGTGCCGGATCGCCGCGTCGCGTAGGGACGCGACGGGAATCACCTCGACGTCAGGCACCAGCTGCGCCTCCGCGAGGTTCCCGAGCGGAACCATGACCCGGCGCGCGCCGGCGCGGACCGCGGCGTGCACCGCTGGCAGCACCCCGAGCACGGGCCGCACCCTGCCGTCGAGCCCCAGCTCGCCGAGGTGCACGGTGCCCGCGATGGACGCCGAGGAGATGCTTCCGGCTGCGGCCATGGCGGCGAGTGCGATGGCGAGGTCGAACGCCGAGCCGTGCTTCGGCAGGGTCGCGGGCGAGAGGTTCGCGATCACGCGGCTCTGCGCCAGCGACGCGCCCGAATTGGAGGCGGCGGCGAGCACCCGGTGCGCCGCCTCGGACAGCGATGCGTCGGGCAGACCGATCAGGGTGAACTTCGGCAGGCCGGACGTGATCGATGCCTCGACGTCGACCAGTGCGCCACGCAGCCCCTGCAGCGCGACCGCGAGCGTGCGTGCGACGCCCATCAGCCCACACCGCGCAGGTGCTCGATGCGGGCCGGCCCGTCGAGGCCGCCGATCACGGCGATCACGTCGAGGCGGATGCGCCCGCGCACGCTCTCGGACTGGGCGCACCACTCGCCCGCGAGCCGCCGCAGCGCTCTCAGCTTGGCCGGCGTGACCGCCTCGAACGGATGCCCGAACCCGAGTCTCGACCGCGTCTTGACCTCGACGAACACGGTCGTGCCCTCATGCTCGGCGATGATGTCGAGCTCGCCCCGGCTCCCCCGCCAGTTCCGCCCGACGATGCGGTAGCCGCCGGCTTCGAGGAAGCTCGCGGCGAGCTGTTCGCCGGATCTGCCGAGCACGTCTTTCTCTGCCATGCCGACAGCGTGGCCGAGGCATCCACCGCCCCGCGGGCCAGGAGGCCCGAATCGTGGACAAGTGCAGGCAACCGGCCCCTGTGAGCGGAATGACGCGCGCTACTCGTCGAGCGCGAGCTCCTTCGGAAGCTCGAATTCCTTGGACGACAGCTCTTCGATGTTGACGTCCTTGAAGGTCAGCACCCGTACGGACTTGACGAACCGGTCGGCACGATAGACGTCCCACACCCAGACGTCGTGCATGGTCAGCTCGAAGTAGAAGTCGTGCTCGGTGTCACGCCGCACGAACTCGACCTCGTTGGCCAGATAGAACCGGCGCTCGGTCTCGATCACGTACTTGAACTGGCTGACGACATCGCGGTACTCGCGGTACAGAGCCAGCTCGACCTCACGGTCGTAGTCGTCGAATTCGTCCTCGTCCATTTGGACTCAGTCTAGGGCCGCGCGCACACGCGGGGCCTCAGTGGATCCAGGTCCGGCGGTGGTGGTCGCACGGCCCCAGCTCGGCGATGGCTGCCAGGTGCGCGGGGGCCGCATAGCCCTTGTTCGAGGCCCACCCGTAAGCCGGGAAGGCGTCGTGCAGCCCGACCATGAACCGGTCCCGGTGCACCTTGGCGATGACGGATGCCGCGGCGACCGACGCGCAGGTCATGTCGCCCTTGATGCGGGTCGTCACGGCCATGCGCGTCTCGAGCACGGGATTCAGGTAGTCGTGATTGCCGTCAAGCAGAACGGATGCCTCGTCGAGCGGCGCCCCGGCCGCCCGCAGCGCGCCGAGCGCGCGCCACCCGGCGAGCCCGAGTGCGGCGATGATGCCGTGCTCGTCGATCTCGGCGGGACTCGCCTCGCCCACGGCCGAGAAGAGCCCCCACCCGGCGCACAGCGGCGCGAGCTCCTCGCGGACCGCCTCGGACAGCAGCTTCGAGTCGCGCAGCCGCTCGGGGTGGGCCGGCATCTGCGCGCCGATCACGACCATGCCCACGGCGACAGGGCCGGCAAGCGCGCCGCGGCCGACCTCGTCGACGCCGATGACGTAGCGCGCCCCGGAAGCGAACAGCTCGCGCTCGGCCTCGAGCGTCGGCGCGGCAGAGGAGACGGGGGTCACGAGCCGTTCTTCGCGACGCCGCGGAAGACGTCGGGGTAGTTGGAGAGCCAGCTCCAGCGGGAGATCGGCCAGCTGATCACGAAGGCGCGGCCGACGACATCGGATTCCGGAACGAAGCCCTTGCTCGGCAGATTCTGATGCTGGCTCGAGTCGGCCGAGTCGGCACGGTTGTCGCCGAGCACCCACAGCTTGCCGGGCGGCACGGTGACGTCGAAGGTCTTGCTCGCGGCCTGCTCCCCCGGCTGCACCGTCGTGTACGGCTCCTTCAGGGGCACTCCGTTGACCGTGATCTGGTTGAGCGCGTTGCAGCACACCACGTGGTCGCCCGGCAGCCCGATGACGCGCTTGACGAGATGGTTGTCGCTGTCGTTGGTGCCGAGTCCGATGAAGGTGAAGAAGTCGCTGAGGCCGCGCGCGACCGGGTTGCTCGGCTCAGCCGCCGGGACGTTCTCGCTCGCCGTCAGCCAGCCGCCCGGGTCGGTGAAGACCACGATGTCGCCGCGGTGCACGGGCAGCAGCTTCGGCTCGAGCTCGTTGACGATGATGCGGTCGTTGTCGGGTGCGCCCGGGCCGCCCATCAGCGTGTCCTCCATGGACGCCGAGGGGATGTAGAAGGACCGGATCAGGAACGTCTTGATGAGGAACGAGACCAGCAGCGCGACGATGAAGATGACGACGATGTCGCGGATGAACAGCCACACGGCTCGGCCCCTGCTTCGGGTGGCGGTGCGCTGCGCCCCTCGGGTCGCCGCCGGATCCGTCATGCTCTCTGCCATCTCGCCCTTGTCTCGGGGCCTCAACGAGCAGAGCCCCCGGCCCAGTCTAAGGGGGTCGGGGGCTCTGTCTTTTTGAATGCGTTACGCGTTCCGAGTCAGAAGGCGGCGCGGCTTACGCCTCGCGCTTCTCCTTGATCTTGGCCTTCTTGCCACGCAGCTCGCGCAGGTAGTAGAGCTTCGCGCGACGGACGTCACCGCGGGTGACGACCTCGATCTTGTCGATGATCGGCGAGTGCACCGGGAAGGTGCGCTCGACGCCCACCTGGAAGCTCACCTTGCGGACGGTGAAGGTCTCACGCACGCCGTGGCCCGAGCGGCCGATGACGACGCCCTGGAAGACCTGGACGCGGGAGCGGTTGCCTTCGACGATGTTGACGTGCACCTTGACGGTGTCGCCGGGGCGGAACTCGGGGACATCGGACTTGAGGCTGGCGGCATCCACCTGGTCGAGGATGTGCATGGCTGTTCGCTCTCTGCGACCGCCACAGGTCGGCCGCTGGTCTGTGCTGACAAACGCAGCATGATGAAGATGTAGGCGGTGCCGCCCGATTGCGCTCCCCTGTGGCAGGGCCGCGCGCGGCACAAACATCCATTCTGCCAGAGCGCGGCAGAGCAGCCAAATCAGTCGGCGAGCAGATCGGGGCGCACCCGCCGCGTGCGCTCGAGCTGCTGCTCGCGCCGCCACTCGGCGATCGCCCCGTGGTTGCCCGACAGCAGCACGGGCGGCACCTCGCGCCCCCGCCAGACGGCGGGCTTCGTGTAGCTCGGGTACTCGAGCAGCCCGTTCTCGTGACTCTCCTCGACGAGCGACTCGGGGTTGCCGACGACGCCCGGGATGAGACGGCCGATCGCCTCGATCATCGCCATCACCGCCACCTCTCCGCCGTTGAGCACGTAGTCCCCCATGCTCACGAGCCTGACGCGCGCGTGCTCGGATGCCTCGTCGAAGACCCGCTGGTCGATGCCCTCGTACCGCCCGCACCCGAAGACCAGGTGCTGCTCGGTCGCGAGCGCCCGCGCAGTCGCCTGCGTGAAGACCTCGCCGGCGGGCGACGGGAAGATGACGAGCGGGTCCTCCGCGCCGTCGAGCACCTCGTCGAGCGCCTCACCCCAGGGCTCGGGCTTCATGACCATGCCCGCCCCCCCGCCGTAGGGCGTGTCGTCGACGGTGCGATGCCTGTCATGCGTGAAGTCGCGCAGGTCGTGCACCGCGAGCTCGAGCAGGCCGCTCGTCTTCGCCTTGCCGAGGAGCGAGATGTCGAGGGCATCGAAGAACGTCGGGAAGATCGTGACGATGTCGATGCGCATCAGAGAATTATGACGGATGCCGCACCGCTACACCCGCCGCAGGGGCGCCAGCTCGGACGCCCCCTGCCGGTAGCGGTTCAGCACGAGGTCGACGAGCGCCTGGGGCGGCCGACGGCCCCGCATCAGCAGAGGGCCGGCGACGACGTCTCCGCCCACGTCCACGACGGACTCCGCGAACCGCCCCGGGGTGAGCAGGTAGCTCGAGACGGCCACGCGACTGCCCGGGTGGAGCCCGCGCATGGTCTCGACCGCGGCGGCCAGCCGCGGGACGGCCGCCGACAGGAATCCGACCGTGACGTAGCGCTCGAGCGCATGCGCGAGCCTGCGCCCGACGTCGACGCTGTCGCGCACGACCTGGTGATCGCTCGAGCCCGCGGCGGCCATCACGATGACATCGTCTGCCCCGAGACCGGCGCTGCGCAGTCGCTCGGCGAGCAGCGCGACGATGGAGTCGTCGGCACCGAGGGCGGCCGTGAGCGTGGCGCGGCGCGGGGAACCCGCGGCGAGGCACCGCTCGAGATCCCGGTGCAGATGCGCGGGCGGCGACAGCATGACCGGCACCGCGACGACAGGCTCGCCGTCGCCGAACTCGGCGGTGAGCAGCGGCTCGAGCTCGACCTGATGCACGTCGACGACCGCCGGCACCACACGCAGCTCGGGGGCGGCGCGCCGCACCGCGCTGAGCAGCTGCTCGACGGCGCCGTCGTCGATGACGTCGCTCCCGCCCTCGACGACTGCGAGAAGCGCCGGTACCGTCATGGCTCGAACGTATGAGAGCCGTGTTTCCGGCGACTGCACCCGGATGTTTCCGGGCGGTGAAAGCGAGCTATCAGGCCTCGGGCGCGGCGTCGTCGTCGGGCAGCTCTTCGAAGAGGCCCGCGGGCGGGGTGACGGTCAGCGTGCCTGCGGCGAGGTCGACCGCGGGGACGATGGCCGACACGAACGGCACCAGGACCTCGCCGGCATCCGTCTCGATCGCGAGCAGATCCTGCGCGGGCAGGTGGTCGACGCGCGCCACGGTGCCGACGGGTGCCCCGTCGCGCAGCGCGGTCAGGCCGACGAGCTGGTGGTCGTACCAGGCGTCCTCTTCGGGAGCGTCGTCGACGGCGTCGACCCAGAGGATGGCCTTGATGAGCGTCTCGGCCTCGGTGCGGTCGTCGACGCCGACGAAGAAGCCCACGGGGTGGCCGTTGTACCAGCGCAGCTCGCGCAGCTCGAGGCTCTTCCCGTGCCACTTCGATGTGTCGGGAACCTGGAGCGAGAACACGGCGCCGGGAACGAAGCGGCGCTCGGGGTCGTCGGTGTACAGCTCGAGCTTGATCGCGCCTTTGAGGCCGTGGGCCTTGGTCAGGCGCCCGACGCGGAGCTGCGTGCCGGATGCAGGCCGTTCGGACGGCACGGAGTCGGCCGCCATCAGCGGTCGGTGTCGACGATGTCGACGCGGACGCGCTCACCCTTCGCCAAGGCGTTGACGACGGTCCGCAGGCTGCTGACGGTGTGACCGCCGCGGCCGATCACGCGGCCGAGGTCCTCGGGGTTCACGCGAACCTCGAGGACCTCGCCACGCGGTGAGCTCGTCTGCGCGACCTCAACGTCGTCGGGGTGGTCGACGATCCCCTTGACGAGGTGGGTGACAGCGGAAGCGAGCATCGTGGGGGAACCTACTCAGCAGCCTCGTCGGCAGCGGTCTCGGTCTCGGCGGGAGCCTCGGCCGCAGGAGCCTCGGCCTTGGCCGGGGTCTCGGTCTTCGGCTTGAGGACCGGCTTCTTCTTCTCGTCGGCGACGAAGGGGGTCTTCGGCTCAGCGACCTGAACCTTCGACTCGGTGTCCTTCTCGCCCTTGAACTTCGCCCAGTCGCCGGTCAGCTTGAGCAGCGCCGCGACCTGCTCGGTCGGCTGTGCGCCGACGCCGAGCCAGTACTGCGCGCGCTCGGAGTCGATGTCGATGACCGAGGGGTTCTCGGTGGGGTGGTACTTGCCGATCTCTTCGATCACGCGACCGTCGCGCTTGGTGCGCGAGTCGGCGACGACGACACGGTAGTACGGGGCACGGATCTTGCCGAGGCGCTTGAGGCGGATCTTGACAGCCACAGTTCTCCTGTTGATTTCAAAGGTTGTAAGCGAACTGACTGCGCAGGCTGTGGGGTGCACACCCGCGCAGGAGGTCTGATGGAGGTCTCACGCGTTCGGATAGAGGGTCGGAACGCATAAAACCGACATTCCATTCTGCCAGACGATCGGGCAGGGGGACTAATCGGCCAGCGCGCGCGCCGCCGCGAGCCCTTCGCTCGTCGCGCGCACGGCATCGACGGACCGCGCGTCGCGCGCGCCGCCCACGATCTCATGAGGGATGCCTGCGGAAACGAGTTCGGCGGAGAGATCCTCGTGCGGCTCCTGCCCGGCGCACACGACGACCGTATCGCCGGGGATCAGCTCGATCGTGCCGTCGGCGTGCACGACCTCGACCCCCTCCGGCGTGATGCGACGGTAGTCGATTCCCGAGAGCATGCGGACGCCGGCGTGCTGCAGGGCGCCGACGTTGACCCAGCGGCTCGTGATGCCGACGCCCTGGCCGAACTTGCCGCTGCGGCGCAGCACCGTCACCTCGTCACCGGGGCGCGGCCTGTGCAGCGCCCTGGTGGGGCGCGAGCGCGCGAACTCGGCCGCGCCGTCAAGACCGAAGCGCTCTTCGAAGGCGAGGGCGCGGGTCTTCTCGTCGTGCGACTCGACGAGGAAGGCGGCGAGATCGACGCCGATGCCGCCACCGCCGATGATGGCGACGGTGCCGGCCGGAACGCCCTGCCGGATGGCCTGCTCGTAGCTCAGCACGTGGGGCAGCCCGGCACCCGCGATGTCGACGGCACGCGGAGTGACGCCCGAGGCGACGACGACCCCGTCGAAGGCGGCGAGGCGCGCGGCATCCGCCCGCTCATTCGTGCGCACCTGGGCACCGGCGGCTGCCAGCCGCTTGGCCGCCGAGCGCACCGTGAGCGCGTAGTCCTCTTTGCCGGGCACGCGGGCGGCGAGCCCGAACTGGCCGCCGAGCTCGGCGCGCGCCTCGAACAGCGTGACGTCATGGCCGCGGCGAGCGAGGTCGTCGGCCGCGGCGAGGCCGGCCGGCCCGCCGCCCACGACGGCGACGCTCTTGCGCGCGTTCGTGATACCGAGCGGGAACTCGGTCTCGCGCCCGGCGCGCGGATTGACGAGGCAGCTGATCTCGCGGAACACCAGTGAGCGGTCGATGCAGGCCTGGTCGCAGCCGATGCACGAGTTGATCAGCGCGAACTCGCCCGCGAACGAGCGGTTCACGATCTCAGGGTCGGCGAGGAACGGCCGGGCCAGCGCGACCGCGTCGACGTGGCCGCGCGCGAGCACGCCCTCGGCGTCGCGCAGGTCGATCACGCGGTTGCTGCCGATGACGGGAAGGCCGGGGTGGCGCGCGTGCACGCTGTCGGCGAGCCGCTCGCCGTAGGCGATCCAGGCGCCATGGGGCACGGATGCCTGCACCGTCGGCACCCTCGACTCGTGCCACCCGACGCCCATGCTCAGCGCGTCGACGCCGGCATCGGCGAGGGCCAGGGCGAAGGCATCCACCTCGGCCTCTGTGGTCGAGCCCGGCATCAGGTCGGTGGCCGAGATGCGCACCGAGACCGGAAAGTCCGAGCCCACGGCCGCGCGGACGGCCTCGAAGACCGCGAGCGGAAAGCGCATGCGCGCGACGCTGTCGCCGCCCCACTCGTCGGTGCGCTGATTGGTGAGCGGCGAGAGGAACTGGTTGAGCAGATAGCCCTCCGACGCCATCAGCTCGACGGCGTCGAAGCCCGCCTCGCGGGCCGCAGCCGCCGAGGCGGCGAAGTCGGCGATCGTCCGCTCGATGTCGGCGCCCGTGAGCTCGCGCGGAACGAGCCCTCGGGCGGCGCGCCACGGCACGGGGCTCGGGGCGACGGCCCACTCCCCCACGGCATAGCGGCCGGCGTGGAACAGCTGGGCCGACAGGAATCCGCCCGCGTCGTGCACGGCACGAGTCGCCCGCCGATACGAGGCGATGGTCGAGGCGTCCGTCATGACCACGTAGTCGGGGCCGCCGCGGGCTTCCTCGTTGACCGAGATGCCGCCCGTGATCGCGAGCGCCGCGCCGCCCTCGATGCGCTCGCGGTAGAACGCGGCGAGGGCCTCTCCGCCGTCGCCGCGCGGCTCGAGACCCGTGTGCATGCTGCCCATCACCACGCGATGGGGCAGCTCAAGGGATCCGAGCCGCCACGGGCGGCGGAGAAGCTCCATCACTCGCCGAAGACGGAGGCGTGCAGCCCGCCGGTCGTGTCGGACCAGAACGGCGGGGCGATGATCGTGAGGCCGCCGTCGACCGTGAGCACCTGGCCGGTGATGTAGCCGGCCTTGTCGGAGAGCAGGAACTGCGCGGCGTCGGCCATGTCGTCGGCCTTCGCGGGGCGCTGCAGCGGCAGCTTCGAGATCACGGAGTCCATCGGCGCCATGCCCGGCACCTTGTTGTAGAAGTAGTCCAGCGAGTCGGTGTCGATCAGGCCGCCGTTGACCGCGTTGACGGTGATGTTCTTCGGGCCGAACTCGGCCGCCATGTACTTCATGTACTGCTCGGCCATGGCCTTCGAGGCGCCGAGCGCCGCGTAGGTCGGGAAGGCGCGCAGCGACCCGTAGCTCGAGATGTAGAGGATGCGGCCGCCGCGCGGCATCCGCTTCACGGCCTGCTGGGCACCGAGCACGAAGCTGCGCGCGTTCATCGCGTAGCTGCGGTCGATGTGGTGCACCTTCATCTCGGTGATCGGCTTGAACGCCGCTGCGGCCGCGTTCGCGACGAACGCGTCGATGTGGTCGTAGTGCTCGTCGACACCGGCGAACAGCGCCTCGATGCCCTCGGGCACCTCGACGTCGGCCTGCACCGTGATGCCGTCGCCGCCCGCGGCGCGCACGGCCGCGAGCGACTCCTCGGCGAGGTCGGCGTTCTTCTTGTAGTTGATGACGACATGCGCGCCCTCGGCACCGAGCTTCTCAGCGAGCAGCCGGCCGATGCCGCGGCTCGCGCCGGTGATGACGACGACGCGGGGCGTGCTGTCTACCAATTCAGGATTCCTTCCGTGTTCGCCTCGCCGGTGATGGCGGCGCGGGCGACGACGAGCTTCTGGATCTCGTTCGTGCCCTCTTCGAAGCGCTGGGCGCGCGCGTCGCGATAGACGCGCTCGATGGGGTTCTTCTTCCAGTAGCCGCGGCCGCCGAAGACCTGCAGCGCGTTGTCGGTGACCGTCGCGAGCATCTCGACGGCGATCATCTTGGCCGCGCTCGAGAGAGCGGATGCCTCGGGGGCACCCTGCTCGTAGGCGCGAGCCGCCTGGATGATGAGCGCCTTCGCGGCGGCGATCCGCCCGAAGTTCTCGGCGATGTAGAACTGGATCACCTGGCGCTGCGCGAGCGGCTTGCCGAAGGTGACGCGTTCCTTCGAGAACTCGATCGCGAGCTCCTGGGCGCGCTCGGCCAGGCCGACGGCGCTCATCGCCACCGAGACGCGGCTCGGCAGCAGGAAGCCGCCGAGGGCGACCTCGAGGCCCTGGCCCTCGTCGCCGAGGCGGTACTTCGCGGGAATCCGCACCTCGTTGAACTTGAGGATCGCGTGGTCGGTGCCGCGCACGCCCATCGTGTCGGAGTCGTCGATGACCTCGGCGCCCGGCAGGCGGTTCGGCATGGCGAACGCGACGGTGCCGTCGTTGCCCGTCGAGCCTTCGAGGCGGGCGGCGATGAGCAGGTAGTCGGCCTTCACCCCGAAGGTGATCAGGTGCTTCACGCCGTTCATGACGTATTCGTCGCCCTCGCGGCGCACGGTCGTCGTGATGTCGGCGCCCGTGCCGTTGTCGGGCTCGGTCAGCGTGAACGCGACGAGCTTGTCGCCGGCGATCGAGGGCTTCACGACCTCGTCGAGCAGCTCGGGGCTCGCATACGGCGCCATCGCCCGCCAGGTGCCGTTGATGACGTGCACGAGCATGCGGATCGAGCCGTGCGACTTCGAGATCTGCTCGAGCAGCTCGAGGTAGCGGCTGAACGGGATGCCGCGACCGCCGAGCTCGGCGGGGGCGGCGAGGCTCAGCCAGCCGCGGCTCTTCAGCTCGTCGAAGAGCTCGGCCGGGACATCCCCGGTCTCTTCGATCTTCTCGGCCCACTCCTCGCCCGGCCCCTGCACCCACGCGGTGATCTCGGCCTTGAGCGCGGCGAACTCCGCGTCGTCGAATTCAGCGACGGTCACTGTGTCTTCCTTTACTTGTCACCGGCGACGAGGGCGGCAGCCTGCTCGCGCAGCACGTTCTTCTGAATCTTGCCGACCGCATTGCGCGGCAGCTCGTCGATGTACTCGAGGCGCTCGGGCCAGTAGTACTTCGAGACGCCGTGGGTGTTGAGGTACTCCTGCATGGCGGCGAACTCGAGCCTGCCATCGGCCTTCGCGCTCACGATGAAGGCGCACGCGCGCTCGCCGAGACGGGGGTCGGGCATGGCCACGATCGCGACGTCGGCGACGAGCGGGTGCTGGTACAGCAGGTTCTCGATCTCGACGACGGGGATCTTCTCGCCGCCGCGGTTGATGACGTCCTTCACGCGGCCCGTGATGTGCAGGTAGCCCGCCTCATCGACGAAGGCGAGATCGCCGGTCTTGTACCAGCCGTCCTCCGTGAACACGTCGGCGGTGAGATCGGGGCGCTCGAGGTAGCCGCCGAACAGCGTGGGCGATGCGAACTCGAAATTGCCCTCGGTGCCGACCGGAACCTCGACGCCCTCGTCGTCGACGATGCGCAGGCGGATGCCGTCGAGGACGCGGCCGTCGGTGCCCCACATGCTCTCGGGCTGGTCACCCGGGCCCGAGAGCGTGGCGAGGCAGGTCTCGGTCGTGCCGAACGCGCCGAGCACAGCGGTGTCGAGCACGGTCGTCGCGCGGCCCGCGAGCTCGCGCGGCACGGCGGCGCCGGTCGCGACGAAGATGCGTAGCGACTCAGGCTTGGGCTGCCCGCCTTCGACGAGGGCCACGAGGTCGGTGAGGAACGGCGTGGCCGCCTGCACGAAGCTCGCCTTCGCCTGGCCGAACGCCTGGTCGAGCGCGACCTGGCCGTCCCACACGGGCTGGATGACGGAGGCGACGCCGAGGCGCCACGCGAGCAGCATGCCGTAGAGGAAGCCGGTCTGGTGAGCGAGCGGGCTCGGGATGTACACCCGGTCGTCTGCGGTCAGGCCCGAGCGCTGGACGTGCAGCGCCGTTGCGAGGCCGAGCGTGCGGTAGGGGTGCTGAACGCCCTTGGGCTCCCCCGTCGTTCCCGAGGTGAACAGCAGCTGGCAGACGTCGTCGGCCGCAGGCATCCGATCGGCGATCTGCTCGAGATCGGGGTCGACCGAGCCGAGCGCGTTCTCGTAATAGCGCCACGTCCACGACGCGGCCTCGGCGCGCGCCACCGCCTCTTCGGGAATCGGCGGGACGTTGACGGCCTCGCCGCCGTCGCGGTTCTCGGCCTGCAGCACGATGACGTGCTCGAGGTGCAGCTTGCGGCCCTGCTGGCGCGCCTCGTCGGCGACCGAGACGAGCTCGATCGAGGCGTGGCGCTTGCGGAACAGGTTCGGCAGGAACAGCACGCGGGCGCGCGAGCGCGACAGGGTCATGGCGACTTCGCGCGGGCCGAACACCGGCATGATCGGCGTCACGACGGCGCCGATCTGCATCGCGCCGAGCGAGATCGCGACGAACTCGCTCCAGTTGGGCAGCTGCACGCCGACCGACTCGCCCTTCTCGACGCCGAGCTCGAGCAGCAGCTGCGAGACCTTGTCGGCCTCGGCCTGCAGTTCGCCCCACGTCGTCGTCACGGGCGCCGTGCCGCCCACCTCGATGACGGCGGCTTCGTCGGCCTTCGTCCGGGCGTACTCGCGCACCGCGATCGGCAGCACGAGCGGCTCAGCGCTGACGGGGGCGGATGCCTGCACCTGCGTCTCGTCGTCGTCACCCTCGCCCTTCGACGGCGCGTCGACGTCGATGTCGAGCCCGATCGAGGTCATCGCCTCGAGGAAGGTCGGGTATGAGATGCGGTAGGCGCGAGGGTAGGTGAGGCTCGTCTCGCCGTCGGACTTCGTGCCCGCGATCGCCAGCGACATCAGCACGCGGTGGTCGTTGAAGCTCGAGAGCTTCGCGCCCTTCCCGCGCGCACCGGCCGTGCCGTTGAGGTGCAGCTCGGTCGGCTCCTGGGTGGCGTCGCCGCCCATCTTGTTGAGCTGCAGCATGGCCGCGACGCGGTCGGACTCCTTGAGGCGGACGTGGCCGACATTGCGCAGGTGGCTCGTGCCCTCGGCGAAGTTGGCCATCACCGAGAGGATGGGCAGCAGGTCGGGAATCGGCGTCGCGTCGATGTCGAACGGCTTGAGGGTGATGCCGTCGTGCTTGATGCGCACCCAGCCCGTCTCGTCGTCGATGACCATGGGGACGCCCATGCTCGCGGCGATGTCGAGGAACTCGGCCTCGGGGTGGTCGACCTCGGCGGTCGTCGCCGCCGGCAGGCCGCGGAAGAGGACGTCGGAGGGGTGCAGCGCGGCGGCCGCGATGCCGAAAGCCGCCGATCCGATGTCTGCAGGGATCGTGTAGTCGGCGGCGGTGCCGGTCTGGTTCGCGGGGACCGTGTAGGTCAGCCAGTCCTCGCTGACGTCGACGCGGAAGCCCCAGTGCCGCATCATGCGCACCGTGAGGTCGACGTACGGCTGCTCGTTGAGCTGGCCGCCCGTGATGTGGATCGTGGTGTCGGTCTCGGCGAACATCGCCGTGAGCAGGAGCCCCGAGACCCACTGCGACAGCGTGCCCGCGATGTGGACGTCGCCGCCCTTGGGGCGCTTCGGCTGAACGGTGATCGGCGGGCAGTCGTTGGTCGACTCGAGCTCGAGGCCCATCTCGGTGAGAGCGGTGAGCAGCGCCTTGATCGGCCGGCGGCGGAAGTACTTCATGCCCGTGACCGTCGTGGGCCGGTCGGAGAGCGACATGAGGCCGGTGATGAAGTAGAGGGTCGTTCCAGAGGAGCCGACGTTCAGCAGGCCGTCTTCGCCGCGCGAGCCGCGCTCGTTGACCGGCGCACCGTGGAAGCGACCGCCCGTTCCCGTGACCACGTAACCGGAATCCGTGATCTCGATGCCGGTGCCGAGTGCGCGCAGAACGCTCACCGTCCACTCGACCTGTCGGGTCGACGAGATCCCCGTGATCACGCTCGTGCCCTCGGCCAGAGCGGCCAGCACCAGGGCGCGGTGTGCGTGATATTTGGAGACCGGGATCTCCAGCGTGCCTTCGAGCTTGTGTGTGGTTCCTCTAGAGATCAACTGCACGATTTCACGCTACCGGCGATTGGATGCCTGCGCGGGCATGCACGGCGGGCAGTCGGCTCAGCGGCCGAACAGCTTCTGGATCTGCTCGAGATCGGGCGTCTGCTGCGCGCTCCCCCGACCGAAGCTGGCACCGGTCGGCTCTGCAGGGGCGCCCGGCTTGACGCCGGAGGCCAGCGCAGCGTTCTCGGCTGCCCGCTTGGCCGGGTTGCCCGAGCGCGAGCCCTTCTTCTTCTGCTGCTGCTTGCCGCGGCCGCCCGCGTAGCCGGCGCCGGGAATCGGCCCCATGCCGGGCACCTGGGGCACGCCGCCCTTGGCGACGGTCTTCATCATCTTGGATGCCTGCTCGAAGCGGTTCACGAGCTGGTTCACGTCGGTCACCGTCATGCCGGAGCCCTTGGCGATGCGCAGGCGGCGCGAGCCGTTCAGGATCTTGGGCGTGCGGCGCTCGGCCGGTGTCATCGACTGGATGATCGCCTCGGTGCGCACGATCTCGCGCTCGTCGAAGTTGTCGAGCTGCTGGCGCATGCCGCCCGCGCCCGGCAGCATGCCGATCATCTTCTTGATCGAGCCCATGTTGCGCAGCTGCTGCATCTGCTTGAGGAAGTCGTCGAGGGTGAAGCTGTCGGTCGCGAACTTCTCTGCGACCTGGCGCGCCTCTTCCTCATCGAACGCCTGCTGGGCCTGCTCGATCAGGGTGAGGATGTCGCCGAGGTCGAGGATGCGGCTCGCCATGCGGTCGGGGTGGAAGGGCTCGAAGTCGTCGAGGCTCTCGCCCGTCGAGGCGAAGATGATGGGGCGGCCCGTGACGGATGCCACCGAGAGCGCGGCGCCGCCGCGCGCGTCGCCGTCGAGCTTCGACAGCACGACGCCGGTGAAGTCGACGCCCTCCTGGAACGCCTTCGCCGTGGCGACCGCGTCCTGGCCGATCATGGCATCGATGACGAACAGAACCTCGTCGGGGCTCGTCGCCTTGCGGATGTCGGCGGCCTGCTTCATCAGCTCGGCGTCGACGCCGAGACGGCCGGCGGTGTCGATGATCACGGTGTCGTACTGGCGGCGCCGCGCCTCGTCGACGGCATCCTTCGCGACCTTGACCGGGTTGCCGACGCCGTTGCCGGGCTCGGGCGCGTAGACGAACGCGCCCGCCTGCTCGCCGACCACCTGCAGCTGCGTGACGGCGTTCGGGCGCTGAAGGTCGGCCGCCACGAGCATCGGCGTGTGGCCCTCCTTCTTCAGCCACTTCGCGAGCTTCCCGGCGAGCGTCGTCTTGCCCGCGCCCTGCAGGCCCGCGAGCATGATGATCGTGGGCGGGTTCTTCGCGAACTCGAGGCGGCGCTGGTCGCCGCCGAGGATCTCGATGAGCTCTTCGTTGACGATCTGAACGACCTGCTGCGCCGGGTTCAGCGCGCGGTTCACGTCATCGGAGAGGGCGCGCTCGCGCACCGCCGCCGTGAACTTCTTGACGACGTCGAGCGCGACGTCGGCCTCGAGCAGGGCGCGCCTGATCTCGCGAACCGTGCCGTCGACATCGCTCGCGGAGAGCTTGCCCTTGGTGCGGAGGTTCTTGAGGCTCTCAGTGAGCCGGTCGGAGAGTGAGCCGAAGATCGCCATGGTGCGACGATTCTACCGGGGGCGTCTGACGGGGGCCTGCTACTCGGGCACGTCCTCGACGTCGATGACATCGCCGTCGGCGCCGAACGAGACCACCAGCAGCTCATCGGACTCGTCGGGGTCGATCGCGTAGTCGAAGGTCGCGAAGGCGTCGTCGCCTTCTGTGTGCTCGGGGTGGAGCACGACCCGCACGAGTTGCAACGACTTGAGCACATCGATCGCGATGTCGCCCGAGTTGTCGACCATCAGGTCGAGCAGGGTCTGCAGGTCCTCGCCCTTGCTGTCGACCTGGCGGTCGATGAAGGTCGTGGTCGCCGACTGCCGCTCGGAGAGCTGCGCGACGAGCGCCTCACGGGCTCGGCCGTCGAACGCCTCGAGCCCCTGGGCCATCGCCGCGGCGAGATCGAGCGACGACGCGCTCACGAGGTCCTCGTCCTCGGCGGTGAGCACCAGATCGACGAACTGGTCGCCGACCTCGAGCGTGTCGTCCCAGTAGAGTCCCCCGCCGCCGGTGGAACCGACCACCCCGAAATAGTCGTGCTCGACAGACATCCGCTCGCCCCTTAAGAAAACTCAGCCGACCAGCTGCTGCGCGAACACGTGCGGCGTGAAGCCGGTCAGGTCACCGATGCCCTCGCCCTGGCCGACGAGCTTGATCGGAATGCCCGTCTTCTCTTGCACGGCGAGCACGAAGCCCCCCTTCGCCGAGCCGTCGAGCTTCGTCAGCACGAGCCCGGTCACCCCCGCGCTCTCGAGGAACGCCTGCGCCTGCATGAGACCGTTCTGACCGGTGGTCGCGTCGAGCACGAGCAGCACCTCGGCGATCGGCGCCTGCTTCTCGACGACGCGCTTGATCTTCCCGAGCTCGTCCATGAGCCCGCCCTTGGTGTGCAGGCGGCCGGCCGTGTCGACGATCACGATCTCGATGCCGTTGCGCTTGGCGAAGTCCACCGTCTGAAAGGCGACGGATGCCGGATCCTGACCCTGCTGCTGCGGCTTGACGATCTGGACGCCGGCGCGCTCGGCCCAGGTGCCGAGCTGCTCGACGGCCGCCGCGCGGAAGGTGTCGGCCGCGCCGACGACGACCGAGCGGCCGTAGTTGGTGAGGAACTTCGCGAACTTGCCGATCGTCGTGGTCTTCCCGACGCCGTTCACTCCGACGACCAGCACGACAGCGGGGCGCTCGGTGAGCTTCAGGGTCGTGTCGAACTTCGACAGGCGCTCTTCCAGGCCCTCGCGCAGCATGCGCTGCAGGTCGGCGTAGTCGGTGGTCTTGTAACGCTCGACCTTGGCTTTGAGCTCGTCGATGACGCTCTCGGTGATGTCGGGGCCGAAGTCGGCGCCGATCAGCGCGACCTCGAGCTCGTCCCAGGTGTCCTCATCGATGACCCGCTTCTGCTGGCCGGTGAAGAGGTTCCGGAGTGCGCCGCCGAACGACCACGAGCGAGCTTCTGCCATGCGGACAATTCTAGTTATGCGGCGGTGCCGACCCGCTGGCCGACGACGGCGCTCACGCCGTCCTGCCGCATCGAGACGCCGTAGAGCGCATCGGCGATCTCCATCGTGCGCTTCTGGTGCGTGATGACGATGAGCTGGCTCGACTCGCGCAGGTTCTCGAAGATCGTGAGGAGGCGGCCGAGGTTTGCGTCGTCGAGAGCCGCTTCGACCTCGTCCATGATGTAGAACGGGCTCGGCCGCGCCTTGAAGATCGCAACGAGGAAGGCCACGGCCGCGAGGGAGCGCTCACCGCCGGAGAGCAGCGACAGCCGCTCGATCTTCTTGCCCGCCGGCCGTACCGCGACCTCGATGCCGGTGGTGAGCAGGTCGTCGGGGTCGGTGAGATGGATGCTGCCGGCGCCGCCCGGGAACAGGATCGGGAACACCTCGGCGAACGCGTTCTTGGTGTCTTCGAAGGCGGCCTGGAAGACCGTCTGCATCGTGGCATCCAGCTCTTCGATGATCGTCAGCAGGTCGCGGCGGGTGTTCTGCAGGTCGGTGAGCTGCTCGGTGAGGAACTGGTGCCGCTGCTCGAGGGCCGCGAACTCCTCGAGGGCGAGCGGGTTCACCCGGCCGAGCTGATCGAGCGAGCGCTGCGCCTTGTCGAGCCGCTTCTGCTGCTCGGCGCGGTCGAAGACGGTCGGCTCGCCGCCCTCCTCTTCGGCGGGGATCTCGACCTCGGGGCCGTACTCGGCGACCAGCACGTCCTCGACGAGGCCGAGCTCGCTGCCGGCGCGCTCGAGCAGGCTCGAGAGGTGCAGCTTCTTCTCGTAGATCTGCAGCTCGAGGCCGTGCACGTTCTCACTGACGGATTGCAGCCGCTCGCGCAGCGCGGATTCCTCGCGCCGCAGACCCGCGAGCTCTTCGTTCTGGCTCGCACGCTGCCGCTCGGCGTTCGCGAGCTCGAGCCGCGCCTGGGCGAGCGAGCGGTCGACGGACTCCAGCACGGCCGGCAGGTCCGCGGCGACCGCCTGCGCGGCGTCCAGCTGATGGCGACGGATGACGGCACGCCGCGCCGCCTCCTCCGCAGCGGCCCGCTCGGCCTTCTGTCGCTGCGCGAGCTGCTCGGCACGCTGCAGCTGGGCGCGGACGCGCTCGCGCGCGGTCTCGACCGTGAGGCGCGCCTGCACCTCGGCCTCGCGCGCCTTCTCGACCTCGGCGTAGACGGCGTCACGCTGGCTCACGTCGAGGATGGGGCGCGGCTTCGACGCGTGGGTCTCGTGCGCGCGCTTCGCCGCGGCGGCGGCCTGCTCGGCCTCGGCCGCCTTCGCCTGAGACTCGGCGATGCTGCGCGCGATGCGCTCGGACTCGGCGTTCGCCGCCTCGAGCTGCGCCGTCAGACGGCTGGTCTTCTCGGTGTATTCGGCGAGCTGGGCGTCATAGGCGCGCAGCTGCGTGAGCGCGGCCGCGGACGCCTGCTTCGCCGCCTGCAGGGTCTCGCGCTGCTCGTCGTGCTCGGCCTTCGCCTGCGCGATCGCCGACTCGAGCTCTTCGAGGCGGGCGGCCGCCGCGTCGCGCTCGGCCAGCAGCCCGATGCGGCCCGCGCTCTCGCCCGAGCCGCCGCGCCAGACATACTCGGTGATCAGCTCGCCGCCGGTGGTCACGATCGTGACGGGGCCGCCGAGCTCTGCGCGCGCCAGCCTCGGGCCGAGCTCGAGCGCCGCCGCGACATCGTCGACGACGGCCGTGTACGCCAGCACCCCGAGCACGCCGCTCGGGGCGGTCACGACCTCGCGCGCCGACAGTGCGCCGGGCAGCGTCGGCCACACGGGGTTCATCTCGCTCGCAGACGCGACGACCACGTCGATGCGGCCGAGCTCGTGCGCGGCGGCGTGCTCGAGCACGGCCCGGGCGTGTTCGCGCGTGTCGACGAGAACGGCGTCGGCGAGCGTGCCGAGCGCCGTGGCGATCGCAGCCTCGTAGCCCGGCTTGACCTGCACCGCGTCGGCGACGAGCCCGCGCACCCCGTCGAGCCCTGCCTTCACGATGTCAGCCGAGCCGCCGCCGATGTCGAGCGCGCGGCCGAGCGCGCCGACCTGCCCGGTGAGGGCGTCGCGCTCGCGCTCGAGCGTGCGCAGCTGGTCGCGCAGTCTCTCGATCTCGGCTTCCGCGTCGAAGACGGATGCCTGAGCCAGCTCGTAGGCCTCAGAGAGCTCGCTCTGCGCGTCGGGCCCGAGGGGCGAGTCGCCCTCGCTGTCGGCGAGCGCCTCTTCGGCGGCCGTACGCCGCTGCGCTGCCGCGTCGAGCTGGTTCTGCTGCCGCAGCACCTCGCCGCGCAGCGCCGCGAGCCGCTGAGCCGCGGCGTCGGCCTGGCCGGCGAGTTTCGTGAGCTCGAGGTCGTGCTTCGAGATGAGCTCGGCCTGCGCCGCAACCTCTTCGTCGATGGCGTCGAGCCGTGCGCGCGTCGTGCGAGTGGCCTCCTGTGCGGCGGCGAGCGCCGCTTCGGCATCCGTCACCGCGCTGCGCAGCGTCTCGGCCTCTGCGCGCGCCTCGTCGACCGCCGCCTGCGTCACCCCAGGCACCGCCTCGGGAGTCTGCGCTTCGACGGAGAGCAGCGCGATCTTCTGGCGAGCGAGCGTGTCGAGCCCGCGCAGGCGCTCTTGCACCGACTCGAGACCGTGGGCGATCGAGCGCGCCTGATCGACCGCGTCGCCGACCATCGCCGCCTCGATGCGGCCGATGCGCAGGCGCTTCTGCTCGAGCTGCTCCTGCAGCACGATGCGCTCTGAGTGCCGCGCCTGCTCGTCGCGGCCGTAGTTCTCGAGCTGGGAGCGCAGGGTGACGACCTCGTCGGCCAGCAGCCGCGCGCGGGCATCCCGCACGACCGCGGCGACCGTCTGCGCCTGCCGCGCCACCTCGGCCTGCTTGCCGAGTGGCTTGAGCTGCCGGCGGATCTCGCCCGCGAGGTCGGACAGGCGCGTCAAGTTCGTCTGCATCGCCTCGAGCTTGCGCAGCGTCTTCTCTTTGCGGCGCCGGTGCTTGAGGATGCCGGCGGCCTCTTCGATGAAGCCGCGGCGCTCGTCGGCGGTCGCGTGCAGCACCTGGTCGAGCTGGCCCTGCCCGACGATGACGTGCATCTCACGGCCGAGGCCGGAGTCGGAGAGCAGCTCTTGCACGTCGAGCAGGCGGCACGACTCGCCGTTGATGGCGTACTCGCTGCCGCCGTTGCGGAACAGCGTGCGCGAGATCGTGACCTCGGTGTACTCGATCGGCAGCGCGCCGTCGGAGTTGTCGATGGTCAGCGTCACCTCGGCGCGGCCGAGCGGCCCGCGTGTCGCGGTGCCGGCGAAGATGACGTCCTCCATCTTGCCGCCGCGCAGGGTCTTGGCGCCCTGCTCCCCCATCACCCACGCGAGCGCGTCGACGACGTTGGACTTCCCGGAGCCGTTCGGGCCGACCACGCAGGTCACACCGGGCTCGAAGGCGAACGTCGTCGGCTGCGCGAAGGACTTGAACCCCTTCAGGGTCAGGCTCTTCAGGTGCAACGGACACGTCCTTTCAACGGGCTGTGCCTACGGTACCCGAGGACGCAGCAGCACCAGGGTCACGACAAGCCCCACGAGCCCTGCGAGGGCGAGCCAGCGATCCATTCCCCAGTCGGTGATCGCGAACATCGGGGCGAACGCGACCGCCGCTGCGGCCAGCACCCATGGCAGCCCGGGCGCGCGAAGGCCGTCAGGGATGTGCGGGACCCGCTCGAACCGCGCCGCCCACAGCGAGATGAGGAAGATCAGCGCGAAGGTCGCGAGCAGCACGAGCGGGCGGGATGCCCACCAGGCCGCCGAGCCGGGGTCGGGCAGCCCGTGCGGAATGAGCAGCGCGACCCCGCTGACGAGCAGCAGGCAGGTGATGTGCCACACGTAGACCGACATGAGGCGCGTTCCGATGGCGAACACCACCACCTGCGCGGCGCGGGCGCGCATCAGCCTGTCGATCAGCGGGTGCAGCAGCACGAGCAGGGCGAGCTGCGCGATGCCGAGCAGGATCAGCGGCACAGACGGCGGGTTGAGGTTGTAGAGCATGTCGGTGTTGTAGATGCGGTTGACCACGAGCACCGCGAGCAGAGCGGAGCTCGCGACGAAGACGCCCGACGTGAGCCAGCGGCGGCGCTGGAACACGCCGTCTGCGTAGACGAACCCGAGCTGCTGCACGAAGAGCCAGACGAAGAAGAAATTGAGCCAGCCGATCGAGACGTGCCCGCTCTGTCGCCGAGCTGTGTCGACCGCGACCGCGCACGCGGCGAGCACGGCGAAGGTGATGAGCGGATGCCAGCGATGCAGCCGCACCATCACGGGGGCGCAGGCCTGACACAGCAGATAGGCGGCGAAGAACCAGAGCGGCGTTCCCGCCCCCTGAAGGATGAGATCGACCAGGTGCGGGTCGACGCCGAGCAGCAGAGCGAGCCAGCCGGCGAGCGCGAAGACGACGAACACCGGCACCGACGGCCGTGCCAGCCGCAGGGTGCGCTTGCGGATGAACTCCGCAGCCGCCGGCTCGTGCCGGCGGTACGAGGTCATGGTGGCGAAGCCGCCGAGCGCGAAGAACAGCGGCATCACCTGCCCGAAGACGGTCGCGGGCACGTACCACGACTGCTGCTGCAGCGGCTGCGTCACCACGAGCTCGCCGTCGTGCAGGCCGACCCCGATCATGAGCATGTGGACGACGACGACCACGACCACCGCGAAGACCCGCGCAAGGTCGACCGGCAGATCCCTGCTCATAGCCAGGGAAGCTAACAGATCACCGCAGCCGCTGGTCGCGCGGGCAGTAGTGCGAGGAGCGGTTCATGAACGACACCCGCACGATCGGGGTGCCGCACCGCGGGCACGGCCTGCCCTCGCGCCCGTACGCGTTGAGCGAGTGCGCGAAGTACCCCGCCTGCCCGTTCACGTTCACGTACTGCGCGTCGAAGCTCGTTCCGCCCTCGGTGAGCGCCTTGCCCAGCACCAAGCGGATCTCGTCGAGCAGCAGCCGAGTCTTGGCGCGGCTGAGCGAGCTCGCCGGCTGCTCGGGGTGGATGCGGGCGGCCCAGAGCGCCTCGTCGGCGTAGATGTTCCCCACCCCGCTGATGGCGCGCTGGTCGAGCAGCACCCGCTTGATGGCGCTGTTCTTCCGCATGAGCGATGCCAGGAAGGCTCGGTCGTCGAAGAGCGGGTCGATCGGGTCGCGGGCGATGTGCAGCACCTGGCTGGGCACCGCGTCCCCGGCATCCGTGCTCACCAATTCATCGAGCGCGAGCGAGCCGAAGGTGCGCTGGTCGCGGAAGAAGACGGCGAGCTCTGCGTGCGACGGATGCCTCAGCTCGATGCGCACCCGCACGTGCGGCTCGTCCTCTGGCCTCGCCCACGCGTCGCGCAGCAGCAGCTGGCCGGTCATGCCGAGGTGCGCGAGCAGCGCGTCCGGCCTCCCTTCGCCTGCGGCGAGTCGACCAGCCGGCTCGAGAGGGATCCAGATGAACTTGCCGCGCCGCTGCGGAGCCAGCATGCTGCGCCCGGTGAGCCGATCTGCGAAGGAGCCGCGCCGGTGGTCGTGGCGGGTGATCGCCCGCTCGTCGTACACATCGACGGCGGTCACGATCGCGTCTGTGACGGCGGGCGCGAGGCCGAGGCGCACGACCTCGACTTCGGGGAGTTCAGGCACCGGTGCCCGTCGCCCGGGTCCAGGCGTCGAGCGCCGCGGCCATCTCGGCGTGCTTCTTGCTCGTGCCCTCGCCGTGGCCGGTCGCGACACCGTCGACCGTGACGGTCGCGTGGAAGACCTTGGCGTGATCGGGGCCGGTGCCCTCGACCACATAGACCGGCGCGGGCGCCTTGCGCTCGTCGGCGAGCTCCTGCAGAGCGGTCTTCGGGTCGAGCGCCGCACCGAAGCGCGCGGGGTCGCTCATGAGCGGGCCGATGAGCCGCAGCACGAGGGCCGTCGCCTCATCGGGTCCGGCCGACAGATAGGTCGCACCGATGATCGCCTCGACGGTGTCGGCGAGGATCGACACCTTCTGGCGGCCGCCCGTGAGCTCTTCCCCCCGCCCGAGCCGCAGGAACTCGCCGAGCCCCAGGGTGCGGGCGACCTCGGCGAGGGCGACACCTGAGACGACCGACGCGCGCCGCTTCGCGAGCTCGCCCTCATCGAGGTCGGGGTGATCGCGGTAGAGCCGCACGGTCACCGCCTGCCCGAGGATCGAGTCGCCGAGGAACTCGAGACGCTCGTTGTGCGGCAGGCCGCCGTTCTCGTACGCGAAGGAGCGGTGCGTGAGCGCCAGCGTCAGCAGCTCGGGGTCGATGGAGACACCCAGACGTGACTGAAGGGCGTCCGCTTCCGGACGCCCTTCAGGACGATTGCCGTCAGGCACGCGCTGCCTAGACGTCGGCGACCTTGCGGCCCTTGTACTCGAGGAACAGCTCGGTGCCCTGCGAGTCGGTGACGACCTTCGCGCGGTGCGGCAGGCTGTAGGTCACTCGGCCGCCCTCGACGGTCTTGACGAGCGTGGGGACCTCTGCCTTCCACTGCGAGCGACGGGCACGCGTGTTGGAGCGCGACTGCTTGCGCTTGGGAACAGCCATGGCTATCTCTCTTCTGTGTCGGTGCCGGGGGTGCCGGCTTCGGTGTCTTCGGAAGCTCGGAAGTCCGCAAGCGCAGCCCAACGAGGGTCTGTGTTTTCACGGGGCTTGCGGTCCGGGTGATCCGCCAACCGCTCACCGGTCTCTGGGTCGAGACCAGGGCAGTCGGGGCGACACACCGGCTGGAATGGCAGTGACAGCACCACCGAATCCCTGACCAGAGGTTCAAGATCCACGTGGTCGTCGTGAACCTCGAAGTCAAAAGCTTCGTCGCTAGTGTACGCGAACAGATCTTGGAAATCGACTTGGAGCGCTTGCGACACGTCGGTGAGGCAGCGCACGCACTGCCCTTCCGCGGTCACGTCGATGTCGCCCGAGGCGAGGATGCCGTCATGCAGCACCTCGAGCCGCAGGTCGATGTGCATCGGCGCCCCGGCAGGCACGGCGATCATGCCCTCGCCCAGCTTCTCGGGCACATCGAGGTCGATCGTCAGTTCCTTGCTCTGACCCGGCTGGTGCATCAGGTCGAAGACGGCGACCGAGTAGGGGTTCTTGGCGGCGCTCACAACCTTCAATCATACGTCGAGGCGCGCATGGCCGCCCGCTCGCGGCCGCTCAGCGCGTTCACGAGCGAGCGCGGGGCGAGCGCGGCGACGATCCGCGTCGTCCAATGCCGTGACCCGCGCATCGCCGCGACCACGCGCGCGGTCGCAGCCGCGAGCGCGGCGCTTCCCGGCCCCGCCTGCCTTGCCCGCGGCGGGCCGAACTCGCTCAGCTCGACCTCGCGCAGGATGTCGTCGAGGTCCCGCTGGTGCGTGGCATCCGGATGCCACTCGGAGCGCAGCCGCGCGGCGAACGCACGCGGCGTCTCGGTCGGTGACGCCGCGAACCCCAGGTCCTGGGCGGTGTCGCGGATCTCGGCCCACGCGACGTCGGGCGGCGCGCCCCCGCGCCGCAGACGCGCGAGCCGCGCACGACGGCGCACGAGGCGCACCAAGGCCGGTATCGCGAGCAGGGCGAGCAGCGCCGCGGCACCGATCGGGTACTGCGCTCCCCCGCGCGCGGTGACGGGCCCCGTTCCGGCCGCCGCCTGCTCGGAGGGCGTGTCGCGCGGGCGCTGCGTCGGCGTCGCGGACGCCGACGGCTCGGCCTCGGGCGCGGCCGTCGCGCTCTGCGCAGGGTCGGTGGTGGTTGTCTGCGTATAGCTGGGGGCCGAGCCGCGGCTCACCGTCGGCTCGAAGTTCAGCCAGCCCACGCCCGGGAAGTACAGCTGGGGCCACGCATGCAAGTCGCTGGAGTCGACCTGGTAGGTCGTCTGCTTCCCCGTCGAGCCGATTGCGGAACCCGGCAGGTAGCCGATCGCGATGCGGCTCGGAATACCGAGCACTCGCGCGATCACCGCCATCGCGCTGGCGAAGTGCACGCAGTACCCCTGTCGCACCTGCAGGAACTTCGCGACGACGTCGAGGCTGCCGCCGTCGACGGTGTCGGGCGAGTCCGTCGAATAGACGAAGCCCTGTTCCGTGCCCTGGAAGTAGTTCTGAATGGCGAGGGCGAGGTCGAACTCGTTCGAGCTTCCCGCGCGCGCGGCGATCTCGTCGGCGGTCTCGGTGATGACGGCGGGGACTGCGCCCGGGAGGATCAGGTCGTCGCGCACGTCGGCGAAGGCACCGGCACCGTCGCCGCCGACGCCCGCCAGCTGCGCCTTCGTGGGCTCGAGGTCGAGGCTCGTCGCGGTGTAGCTCTGGCCGCTCAGCTGGCCGCCCGGGGCGAAGATCGTGAGATCGTCGCTCTGGTAGGTGCGCGCGTTGCCGCCACCCGTCACCTTCGTCGCGGGGTAGGGCGCGGGCACCCAGGTGCTGCGCAGGCTCTGCACCGAGATCTTCGACGTCACCTCTGACGCGGAGATACCGAGAGACGAGTCGAGCCCGGGCACCTCGGCGAGGCGAGACCCGCCCTGCAGCGGCGAGACCTGGCCCGGCGTGTGCGTCCAGTGCGTACCGCGGATGGTGTCGAGCGTCGTCAGCTGCAGGTACTGGGGGTCCTTCGAGGCCGTCGTGTAGCGCAGCACGTCGACAGGATTCGGGCGGCGCAGGTCGGCCCCCAGATCGATCAGCGGGTCGACGCTGTTGCCGAGGGAGACCGGCCCGGCAACGGGCAGGCGCCCCTGCTCGACGAACCCCGGAGCGGTCGCGGCGACGACGAGCGCGAGGACGGTCGCGGATGCCCCGACCGAGAGCGCCACGGCCCCGCCCCCACGCGCCGCCCGCCGCAGACGCCCATCGACGGCGAGAAGGAAGAACCACGCCGCGGCGCCCGCACCGAGCGAGACCAGGCTGAGGCCGTTCGGCTGCAGCAGGGCGGGAACGATCAGAACCCCGCCGAGAACGACCGCCGTGACGGCAGGAACGCGGAGCACGACCGCGAGCAGGTCGAGCACGAGCGTGAGCACCCCGCCGAAGAGCACGATGAAGAAGACCAGCTCGGGCAGGGCAACCGCCGGGATGTGCTGGTCCTGAATGGCCACCACTGCCCGCCGGAACAGGTCGAGCACGCCGCCGATGGACGACGCGGTCGGAACGACGCCGGCGATCGCGAGACCCGGCACGAACGCGAGCTGGATGAGCAGCGCGAACGCCACGACATCGACCCCGAGGGCGGCCCAGGGGCTCAGGCCGACGCTGCGCAGCGCGGCGGGGATCGCGAGCAGCAGCGCCGCGGCCCCCACCAGCGCAGTCCACCACGCGGCTCCCTGGATGAGCCCGATCAGCGCGATGCTGCACGCGAGCACCTCGAAGAACAGCGCCAGCGAGACCGTCCACGCTCCGCGCGTCGCGAGCGCCGCCCGTGCGGGCGGCTTCCTACGGTCGAACATCGGCCGCCCCCGCGAGACGAGGGCCGCCGGCGGGCTGCTGCGCCTGCATGGCGAGGGACCACGCGGCTGCGGCATCCGTTCGCCCGTCGGCCTCGACGCACACCCAGCCCGCCCTCTCGAGCAGCTCGCGTGCGGCGGCCGCGCTCGATGTCATCAGGAACGCGATCGCGGGTGCCGCGTACCGGCGCAGGGGCGCGAATTCCGCGGCCAGTTGGGGGTCGCCGTCGACGAGGATCAGGAACACGGGAACTCCCGAGCGCGTGGCGCGCAGGCTCGCGGCGAAGCGGCCGGCGATGTCGCCACCGGGCTCGCGGACCTGCTCGATCGCGGCGAGCTGGCCGACGAGCAGTTGGTCGCCGCCCGGCAGCTCGTAACTGCCCGCGAGCTGGCGCTCGCCGGTCTCGTGCACGCCGAGCTGGTACCCGACGTCGAGCAGATGAGAGCCGATGGATGCCACGAGCTCGACCGCCCGTTCGAAGGGCTCTGCGCCGCCGGCGTGCGCACGCAGCGTGTCGAGCAGCAGCCACGCCTCAGGGTTGCTGAGCTGCTCCTCCTGTCGCACCATCAGCCGGCCGGCGCGGGCGGTCGCGCGCCACTGCACGCGCCGCAGCGGGTCACCCGCCCGGTAATCGCGCGGAATGACCTCGTCGGTGCTCGGGATGGAGTGGCGCACCAGCTCGGGGTCCGTGCCCTCGCCGCGCGCCTCGTCGTCGCCGCTTCCGGCCAAGGCCCGCACCCGCGGCGTCACCAGCAGGACCTTCGACTCGCCGACTCCGTAGCCGCCGCGGGCGAGGCCGAAGGGGTCGGTGCGCGCCACGGTCAACGGGCCGAGCAGATAGGCGCCACGGCGGGCGGCGCGCTCGGAGTAGCGCAGGGTCACCGATTGCCCGCTGGCGAGCGAGGGCAGCGCACGGAAGGCGAGACGCGCGAACCCGGCCGGCACGGTGTCGACCCACGACATCGACGCGGTCGCGCGCCCCGATTGGTTGCGCACGTCGAGCCGGACCTGCACCTCCTCGCCGACTTCGACGGTGTCGGGCGAGTAGGTGCGCGCCACCGACAGCCACGGGCGGTCGAGCGCCACCGCGGCCATCGCCACGAGCGGCGCGATCGTCAGCAGCAGGCCGCCGAACAGCAGATCGACGCGGCCGGCCCAGCCTGCGGCGACGAGCAGCACGACGCCTGCCGCACCCACGACCCAGCCGCGCAGCGTCGGGACCGGTCGGGACACGGCGTTCACCTAGTGGCCCGAGGGAACCGGGGTCGCGGCGACGATGCGCTCGACCACGTCGGCCACGAGCGCGGTGCCCTCGTGGCGGCGCCCGAGCGCGCGACTCGTCGGCAGCAGGCGGTGCGCGAGCACCGGCACCGCGAGGGCGTCGATGTCGTCGGGAAGCACGAACTCGCGACCCGCGATCGCCGCCCGCGCCTTCGCGGCGCGCACGAGCTGCAGCGTCGCGCGCGGGCTCGCTCCGAGCCTGATGTCCTGGTCGTCGCGCGTGGCGCGGGCGATCGCGACCGCGTACTGCTTGACGGCGGCTGACGTGAAGACGGCCCGCACGCCGGCGAGCATCTGACGCAGCGTGTCGAGGTCGACGACCGGCTCGATCGCGTCGATCGGGTTCACGAGGTCGCGCGCGCCCAGCATGTCGACCTCGCTCGCGGCATCCGGATAGCCCATCGCGACGCGCGCCATGAAGCGGTCGCGCTGCGCCTCGGGAAGCGCGTACGTGCCCTCCATCTCGATGGGGTTCTGGGTCGCGACGACGATGAACGGGCGGGCGAGCGGGTAGGTGCCGCCGTCGACGGAGACCTGGCGCTCCTCCATCGCCTCGAGCAGCGCGGACTGTGTCTTGGGGCTCGCCCGGTTGATCTCGTCGCCGATGACGATGTTCGCGAACACAGCGCCCGGCTTGAACTCGAACTCGCGCGTGGCCTGGTTGAACACGCTGACGCCGGTCACGTCGCTCGGCAGCAGATCGGGCGTGAACTGGATGCGGCTGATCGTGCCGCCCACGGCGCGCGCGAGCGAGCGGGCGAGCATCGTCTTGCCGACACCGGGCACGTCCTCGATGAGCAAGTGCCCTTCGGCGAGCAGCACCGTGAGCGCGGTGACGACCTGCTCGTGCTTGCCGTCGATCACGCGCTCGACGCTCGCGATGATGCGCTCGGACGCCTCGGCGAGGGCCGCGGTCGCAAGCGAAGCGGTCTGGCCCGTCGCCGCCGGGGTCGGCATCGTGGTCATCGGGAGGCCACCGCCGCGAGCACCGCCGCGGGCACGTAGGGGCCGACGTCACCGCCGAGCGAGATCACCTGTCGCACGAGGGTGCTCGACACCTGCGCGTGCTCGGGGCGAGGCAGCACGAACACCGTCTCGACGCCGGCGAGGTGCTCGTTCACGATGGCCATAGGAGTCTCATACACCAGATCGGTGTGCGAGCGAATGCCCTTTACGAGTGCCGTCGCCCCGACCTGGGTGCAGTAGTCGGCGAGGAGGCCCGACGAGTACTGCGTCACGGTGATCGACCCGGGCAGTCCGGCGTCGGCCACGGCCTGCTCGATCACCGCGACCCGCTCGTCGGCGCTCAGCAGCCCGCCGGGCTTCTCGGGGTTGTGGACGACCAGCACGTGGACGTCGTCGAACAGGCGCGCGGCGCGTTCGATGACATCGAGGTGCCCCAGGGTGACCGGGTCGAATGAGCCCGGTACGACGGCGAGCCTGCTCATAGGGTTTCAGCCTAACCGCGCCGAACCGGTGCTGAGCGGCTCTCATTCCGCGTACTCAGCCTTTGGAGAGGAACTCGCGCTCGGACTCGTCGAGCCGCCGGTCGACCGCCTCTTTGAGCGGCGCGTGCTTCCGCAGCGTCGGGTCGCTGTCGATCACGGATGCCGCGGCCGCACGCGCCTGCCCGATGACCTCGCCGTCGATCGCGACGCGCAGCAGTCGCAGCGACGAGCGCCCGCCCGACTGGCGCGCCCCCAGCACGTCGCCCTCGCGGCGCAGCTCGAGGTCGATCTGCGCGAGCTCGAAGCCGTCGAGATTCGCGGCGACGGCCTCGACGCGGTCGCGCGCGAGGGTGTCGTGCTCGGCAGACGTCACGAACAGACAGACCCCCGGAACGCTGCCGCGGCCGACGCGACCGCGCAGCTGGTGCAACTGGCTCACGCCGAAGCGCTCGGCGTCGAGCACGATCATCGTCGATGCGTTGGGCACGTCGACGCCCACCTCGATCACCGTCGTCGCGACGATCAGGTCGAGCTCGCGCCGCCCGAACGCAGCCATCACCTCGTCTTTCTCATCGGAGCTCATGCGCCCGTGCAGCATGCCCATGCGCACGCCCTCGAGGTCGGGGCGCTGCTCGAGATGCCCGAAGACGTCGACGACATTGGCGATGGGATGCCTCGCCGAAACCTCCGCCCCGTCTTCGCCCTCGTCCAGCTCGTCGCCCTCTTCGACGTCTTTCGGGCTGATGGCGGGGCAGACGACGAACACCTGCCGCCCCTGATCGATCTCCTGCTTGGCGCGCTTCCACACGTTCGGGAACCAGTCGGGGCGCTCGGCGAGCGGCACGACGAAGCTCTCGATGCCCTGACGCCCCATGGGCAGCTGGCGGATCGTCGAGATGTCGAGGTCGCCGAAGACCGTCATCGCCACGGTGCGCGGAATCGGCGTGGCGGTGAGCACCAGCAGATGCGGGGGCGTCTTGCCCTTCGCGCGCAGTGTCTCGCGCTGCTCGACGCCGAAGCGGTGCTGCTCGTCGACCACGACGAGACCGAGGTCGAAGAACTCGACCGCGTCGGAGAGCAGCGCGTGCGTGCCGACGACGATGCGCGCCTGCCCCGTCACGATGCGCAGCAGCGCCTTCTTCCGCTGGGCCGCGCTCAGCTGGCCGGTGAGCAGCGTGGGCATGAGCTCGGCCGACAGCTCGGGGCCGAGCGCCCGCACGATCGACCGCAGGTGCTGCGCCGCGAGCACTTCGGTCGGCGCCAGCAGCGCGGACTGGCCGCCGGAGTCGGCCACCGTCGCCATCGCACGCACCGCGACGAGCGTCTTGCCACTGCCGACCTCGCCCTGCACCAGCCGGTTCATCGGCACGTCGCGCGCGAGGTCGAAGGCGAGCTCGGCGCCGACGAGGCTCTGGTCGGGCGTGAGCTCGAACGGCAGCGCCTCGTCGAGTCGCTCGGCGAAGCCGCCGGGAATCGCCTTTCGGGGCAGGGTGTGCGCCGAGCGACTCACGGCGCGCTGCTGCAGCAGCGCCGTCTGCAGCACGAACGCCTCGTGGAAGCGCAGCGTGTCGCGGGCGCGGCGCCAGTCGCTGTCGGTCTGCGGCATGTGGATGAGCCGCAGCGCGTCGAGGTAGCCGAGCAGACCGTGCTCCGCACGCACCGCGTCAGGCACGGGGTCGAGCACCTCTTCCTCATCGAGCACGTCGAGCGCGTGCGCGATCGCATCGGCGACCTTCCAGCTCTGGATCGACGCGGTCGCCGGGTAGACCGGAATCGGCTGGATCGCCCACTGCCGCGCCCGCTCGACGTCGACCGCCGGGTCTGGCACCTCTTCGTCTTCGCTGAACAGCTTGATCTCGGGATGCGTCAGCTGCGCCTCGCCCTTGAAGCGCGTCACCTTGCCCGAGAACATGCCGCGGTCGCCCTTCGACAGCTGGTTCTCGCGCCAGGGCTGGTTGAAGAACGTCGCGGTCATCTCGCTGCGGCCGTCGCCGATCGTGATCGTCTGAATCGAGCCGCGCCGGGTCTTGAACGGCTTGCTCGTGACCCGCAGCACCGTGGCGATCACGGTCGCGACCTCGCCGTCTGGCAGCGAGTCGAGCGGCGTCGGCTCGCCGCGGTGCACGTAGCGACGCGGGTAGTGGCTCAGCAGGTCGGCGACCGTCACGAGCCCCCACGCCTTGTGGAAGGCCGTCGCCGAGCGGCCGCCGATCACACCGCTGAGCTTGGCGTCGAGACCGACCATGCTTCGGAGTCTAGAACACAGCTACGACATCGCCGGGTGCCGCACGGTAGCTTGTGGATATGACCCGGATCATCGCGGGCGCCGCGGGGCGCGTCACCCTCACCGTTCCGAAGTCGGGAACGCGGCCCACGAGCGACCGGGTGCGCGAGGCCCTGTTCTCTGCCCTCGAGGCGCGCGACGTGCTCGACGGCGCGCGCGTGCTCGACCTGTACGCGGGCTCGGGGGCGCTCGGCCTCGAGGCGGCCAGTCGCGGCGCGGCATCCGTTGTCCTCGTCGAGAAGAACGCGGCGGCTGCGCGCGTCGCCAAAGCGAACGCGGGGCTCGTGTCAAAAGCGACGAGAACGGATGCCGGGGCCGTCAGCGTCGTGCAGAGTGCGGTCGCCTCGTTCCTCGCCTCGGCGGCGGGCCCCTTCGATGTGGTGTTCAGCGACCCGCCCTACGAGGTGACCGATGCCGAGGTCGCCGCCGACCTCGAGGCGCTCGTGCCGCTGCTCGCATCGGGCGCGCTCGTGGTCATCGAGCGCTCCTCCCGCTCCCCCGAGCCGACCTGGCCCGCCGCACTCGCCCCGAGAAGTCCGAAGAAGTACGGCGAGACCACGATCTGGTTCGCCGAAAGCCCCGCCGCCTAGCGCCGCCGCGTGCCGAAGATGCCGTCGAGCACACCCTTGAGCACGGTCTGGGTGGTGCGCGAGGTGAGCACCTTGACGGCCGTCTTGCCGATCTGCGCCGCCTGCGTCTGACGAGCCTTCCGCTCGCGGGCATCCGCCGCGCTCTGCTTCGCCTGCGCCTTCGCCTCGCTCTCGGCCTGCGCCTTCTCGGCCGCGGCGTTCAACTTGGCGGTGAGGATCTCGCCGGCCGACTCGCGGTCGATCGGCGTGCCGTACTTCGCCATCAGGGGCGACGCGCCGATGACGGCGTCGATCGCCGAATCAGGTGCGGTCGTCATCGACGACTGCGGCGCGCGCATGCGGGTCCACGCGACCGGCGTCGGCGCACCGGACTCGTTCATGACCGTGACGATCGCCTCGCCCGTGCCGAGCGAGGTGAGCACCTCTTCGAGGTCGTAGCCCGACTTCGGGTACGTCGACACCGTCGCCCGCAGCGCCTTCGCGTCGTCGGGCGTGAAGGCACGCAGCGCGTGCTGCACGCGCGAGCCGAGCTGCGCGAGCACGTCTTCGTGCACGTCCTTCGGGGACTGCGTGACGAAGAACACCCCGACGCCCTTCGAGCGGATCAGCCGCACGGTCTGCGTGATCTGGGTGATGAACTCCTTGCTGGCATCCGTGAACAACAGGTGCGCCTCATCGAGGAAGAACACGAGCTTCGGCTTCGGCGCGTCGCCCACCTCGGGCAGTGAGTTGTAGAGGTCGGCGAGCAGCCACATGAGGAACGTCGAGTAGAGCTGGGGCTGGTCGGCGACGCCGGGCACCTCGAGCAGGCTGACGATGCCGCGGCCGTCGGATGCCTGCCGCAGGAACTCGGCCGTGTCGATCTCGGGCTCGCCGAAGAACGCCTCTGCGCCGGTGGCCGCGAACGAGACGAGCTCGCGCAGAATCACCCCGGCCGTCGCCGGCGAGATGCCGCCGATGCCGGCCAGCTCGGCCTTGCCCTCGTCGCTCGTGAGGTACTGCAGCACGGCGCGCAGGTCTTCGAGGTCGAGCAGGGCGAGCCCCTTCTCTTCCGCATAGTGGAAGACGAGGCCGAGGCTCGACTCCTGCACCTCGTTGAGTCCGAGCACGCGCGCCAGCAGTAACGGGCCGAAGCCGGCGACCGTCGCGCGGATCGGCACGCCCTTCCCCTTGCCGCCGAGCGAGAACACCTCGGTCGGGAAGTGCGCGGGCGCCCAGTCCTGCCCGATCGCCTTCGTGCGGGCGAGGAGCTTGTCGCTCGGCTCGCCATCGACCAGGATGCCCGAGAGGTCGCCCTTGATGTCGGCCGCGAACACGCTGACCCCGTTGGCGGAAAGCTGCTCGACGATCGCCTGCAGCGTGCGCGTCTTGCCCGTGCCGGTCGCCCCCGCGATCAGGCCGTGGCGGTTCAGCATCCCGAGCGGAATGCGGATCTGCGCGCCCGGCAGCGGCTCGCCATTGAGCAGCGCGCCGAGCTCGAGGCTCGTGTCGGTGAAGCCGTAGCCCGCCGTGATCTTGTCGATGTCGGCCTGGCCGAGCGGCCCGGCTGCAGCCGGCGCCGCGCGCAGGGCTTCCTCGGCCTGGCGCCTGAGCTCGTCCGCCTGTTTCTGAAGTTCTTCCGCCTGCCTCTGCAGGTCCCCCGGATCGGTCATGAGCGAAGCATATTGCTGCACGGGTGAGGGGGCACGGTCACGAGAGCCGGCCGTCCCACTGCTCGTAGGGGTCCCACCCGCCGAGCTCGCCGAACTCGTCGCCGCCGACCAGCACCCGCCCGGTTCCCGGCGTCACCGTGCCGATGCGCCGGAACCCCTCGGGCAGCGGTGCGCCCGCCGGGAACGTCGCGAGCAGCGAGTGGTCCTCTCCCCCGCGCAGCGCGTCGTCGTCGAGGGGGTCGAGTTCGAGATCCACGCCGGATGCCTGCGCGAGCCGCCGCGCGTCGAGCACCAGCCCGTCGCTCAGGTCCATCATCGCCGTCGCGCCCGCGTCGGCGGCGACCGTGCCGAGGGCGATCGGCGGCACCGGCCGCAGCTGCCGCCCCACAGCGTGCGCGTCGCGGCGCACCGCGGCGTCGCGGCCGTGCTCGAACAGCAGCCGCAGCCCCCGCGCAGCCACACCGAGCTCGCCGGCCACCGCGACCGCGTCGCCGGGCCGCGCCCCGGAGCGCCGCACGGCCGCCCGCCCCTCGAGGTCGCCGAAGGCGGTGATGGCCACCGTGAACACGTCGGACGTCGACAGGTCGCCGCCGACCACGCCGCACCCCGGCGCGAGCTCGGCGCAGGCGAGCCGCAACCCGTCGGCGAACGACTCGAGCACCGCGGCCGGCGTCGACCGCGGCGCCGCGAGCGCGACGACCAGCGCGGTCGGCCGGGCGCCCATCGCGGCGACGTCCGACAGGTTCGTCGCGGCGGCTTTCCACCCCAGGTCCTCTGCCGTCGAGAACTCCCACCGGAAGTCCGGCCCGTGCACGAGCATGTCGGTCGTCACGACGAAGCGCCCGTCGGGCGCGGCGAGGAGCGCCGCGTCGTCGCCGGGGCCGAGGAGTGCCGCATCCGCTGCGGGCAGTCGCGGGAAGATGCGCGCAAGCACGGCGATCTCGCCCAGCTCCTCGAGGGTGGGCCGCTCAGCTTCCGCCATAGCCACCACGCTAGCGTTGCGATCGAGATGTCCCGCCTCCGTGTCGCCGCCGCAACCCTCGCCGCCGTCGCCTTCGCGACCCTGCTCGCGGGGTGCACCCCGACCGTCGCGATGGAGTCCGCGCCGCACGCGAACGACGCGGCCTGTGCGAGCGTCACAGTCGAGCTGCCCGCCGAGGTGGCCGGCCAGAAGCAGGACTACACCGATGCCCAGGCGACCGGGGCGTGGGGCGACCCCGTCACCGTGCAGCTGCGCTGCGGCGTCGCGCCGCTCGGCCCCACGACGAAGCCGTGCGTGACCGTCGCGAGCGGTCAGGACTCGGTCGACTGGGTGCTCACGAACGACCCCGATGACAAGGTGCTGACCTATGTCACCTACGGTCGCACCCCCGCGGTCGAGGTGACGATCAAGCACGGTGCGGGCGGCGTCAGCGACGCGAACGTGCTGCCCGACCTCGCGCAGGCCGTCGCGAGCATCCCGCAGGCGTCGAAGCACAAGTGCGTCGCCGCCGACGACGTGCAGTAGCGCGCAGTCAGCCCTGCGCGTCGAGGGCGAGCGCGATGAGCTCGTCGATGAGCGCCGGGTAGGGCAGGCCGGATGCCTCCCAGCACTTCGGGTACATCGAGATCGGCGTGAACCCCGGCATGGTGTTGATCTCGTTGATCAGCCAGCCGGCGTCGGTGAGGAAGAAGTCGACGCGCGACAGCCCAGCGGCGCCGATCGCCTCGAAGGCGCGCACCGCGAGGCCCTGCATCTCGGCGAGCTCGGCGTCGCTGAGCACGGCCGGCAGCTGCAGCTCGACGCCGTCGCCGCCGAGGTACTTCCCCTCGAAGTCGTAGAAGTCGCGGCCCGTGAGCAGCACCTCGCCCGCGAGCGAGGCGCGCGGCGCCGCGCCGCCTCGGCCGCCGAGAACCGCGATCTCGATCTCGCGGCCGACGATCGCCGGCTCGATGAGCGCACGGCTGTCTTCCGCGAGCGCCCCCTCGACGGCGACCGCGAGGCTCGCGGCATCCGTCGCCTTGCCCACGCCCACGCTGGAACCCGCGCGCGCGGGCTTCACGAACACGGGATAGCCGAGCGCCTCGGCGGCCGCGTGAACGGATGCCCGGTCTTCGGCCCACTGGCGGCGCGAGATCGTCGCCCACGGCGTCACCGGGAGCCCCGCCTGCACGAAGACCGTCTTCATGAAGTGCTTGTCCATGCCGAGGGCACTCGCGAGCACACCGGAGCCGACGACCGGCAGGTCGACCAGCTCGAGCATGCCCTGCACCGTGCCGTCCTCGCCCCAGAGCCCGTGCAGGATCGGGAAGACGACGTCGACGCGCACGCTGCGCTCTGCCCCATCGGGGCCGACGACGGTCAGCTCGTGCGAGCGCGCGTCACGCGGCCACGCCACCCGGCTGCCGTCGTCGTGCACCTCGGGCATCCGCCCGTCGCCCATGAAGTAGTCGGCCGGGTCGGTCGAGCCGAGCACATAGGCCCCATCACGCGTGATGCCGACCGGGACGATGTCGTATTTCTCGGGGTCAAGCGCCCCCAGGACCCCGCCCGCGGTCGCCACCGAGACCGAATGCTCGCTTGAGCGCCCGCCGAAGAGCAGAGCCAGTGCGAGCTTCGTGGTCATCCGTGATCCTTTCGCCCGTGGGCGTGTCGTCGGTCGTGAGGTGGGGGGCGATGTCCTTCGGATCGAGGGTACCGGTCAGCACCTGGTGCACCTGCTCGACGATGGGCATCGTGACCCCGCGGGCGCGCGCCAGCGCGAGGATCGGAGCCACCGAGGCGAGACCCTCTGCCGTCTGGTTCATCTGCCGGACGACCTCGTGCAGCGCATAGCCCTGCCCGAGCAGCCTGCCCGCCGTGTTGTTGCGCGACAGCGGCGACTGGCACGTCGCGATCAGGTCGCCGAGGCCGGCGAGGCCCGAGAGCGTGTCGGGGTGGCCGCCGTGCGCCACGGCGAAGTCGGTCATCTCGACGAGGCCGCGCGTGATGATCGACGCCTTCGTGTTCTCGCCGTAGCCGACGCCGTCGACGATGCCGATCGCGACGGCGATGAGGTTCTTGAGCACGCCGCCGAACTCCGTGCCGACGACGTCGGTGTTCACGAACGACCGGAAGTACCGGTTCGTGGCCGCCATCGCGACCGTCTGCGCGGTCTCGAGGCTGACCGAGCTGACCACCGCGGCGGTCGGCTGCTCCTTCGCGATCTCGAGGGCGAGGTTGGGGCCGGATGCCACCGCGATCCGCTCCTCGTCGAGGTCGAGCACGCTCGCGATGACCTCGCTCATGCGCTCGTTCGTCGACTTCTCGATGCCCTTCATGAGGCTGACGACGGGGATGTCGGCGGGAAGCATCGGCTTCAGCGCCTCGAGGTTGTCGCGCAGCGTCTGACTCGGCACCGCGAGGTACAGCTGCTGCGCGCCGCGCAGCGAGTCGCGCAGGCTGCTCGTCGCCGTGATGGTGCGGGGCAGGTTGATGCCGCGCAGGTACTGCGTGTTCCGGTGCGTCTCACGGATCTCGCGGGCGACCTCAGGTCGGCGCGCCCACATCGTGACCTCGGCGCCGCCGTCGGCGAGCACCTTGGCGAACGCCGTGCCCCAGCTGCCCGCACCCACCACGGTCACGCGGTGGTGGTGCTCTGCTCTTCTAGGACTCAAAGCGGCCGGTCTCGCTCTGGCCCCGCGCCGCGGGGTCCCACCGGTGCGCGGGCGCCTTCTCGTTGCGCAGCGTCTCGAGCTGGGCCGTGATCGCCGCCATGATCTTCTCGGTCGCGTCGGCCAGCACGTGCTGGTCGATCGGCTTCCCCGCGAACTCGGAGAGGTCGACGGGCTCGCCGATGGCGAAGTCGATCGGATGTCGGCGGAAGAGGCTGACCTTCTTGGCGTACCTGCCCATCAGGGCCTGCGTTCCCCAGTGGGCGACCGGGATCACGGGAATCCCCTGCTCGAGCGCGATGCGCGCCGCGCCGGTCTTGCCGCGCATTGGCCACATGTCGGGCTCACGCGTCAGCGTGCCCTCGGGGTACACGACCACGATCCGCTGCTTCTCGACCAGTGTTCGCGCTCCGGCGAGCGGCGAGGCCGCTCGCGCGGCCGCCGCGGGCGTGCGTTCGACGGGCACCTGGCCGCTGCGGCGCAGGAACCACCCGACGACCGGGATCCTGAACAGGCTCGCCTTGGCGAGGAAGCTCGGGATGCGGCCTGCGCGGTAGAGCATCATGCCGACGATGACCGGGTCGATCTCGCTGTAGTGGTTCGGGGCGATGACGTACGCGCCGCGTGCGGGGATCCGCTCGGGGTGCGCGACGCGGAACTTGACGCTCGCGCCGAGCAGGCCGAAGCAGACCCACGCCATCGGCCAGAAGATCGACGGCCGATGGGTCTCTTTGAGCGCCACCCCTTAGGCCTCGAGCACGAAGTCGGCGCCGAGGGCGCGCAGCTTCTCGATGAAGTTCTCGTACCCCCGGGCGATGATGCCGACATTGCTGACGGTCGAGGTGCCCTCTGCCGAGAGCGCCGCGATCAGGTGGCTGAAGCCGCCGCGCAGATCGGGAACGACCACGTCGGCTCCGTGCAGCTCGGTCGGGCCCACGATGACGGCGGAGTGGTTGAAGTTGCGCTGGCCGAAGCGGCACTCCGCGCCGCCGAGGCACTCGCGGTGCAGCTGGATCTGCGCCCCCATGTCGACGAGGGCGTCGGTGAAGCCGAAGCGCTGCTCGTAGACCGTCTCATGGACGATCGAGACGCCTTCGGCCTTGGTCAGCGCCACGACGAGCGGCTGCTGCCAGTCGGTCATGAATCCGGGGTGAACGTCGGTCTCGATGATGACCGGCTTGAGCTTGCCGCCGGGGTGGAAGAAGCGGATGCCGTCGTCCTGGATCTCGAACGCGCCGCCGACCTTGCGGTAGACGTTGAGGAACGTGAGCATCTCGGACTGGCGCGCACCGCCGACGAAGATGTCGCCGTTGGTCGCGAGCGCGGCGGCCGCCCAGCTCGCGGCCTCGTTGCGGTCGAAGAGCGCGGTGTGCTTGTAGCCCTCGAGGCGCTCGACGCCCTCGATGCGGATCACGCGGTCGGTGTCGACCGAGATGATGGCGCCCATCTTCTGCAGGATGTTGATGAGGTCCATGATCTCGGGCTCGACGGCCGCGTTGCGCAGCTCGGTCGTGCCCTCGGCACGGACGGCCGTGAGCAGCACCTGCTCGGTCGCGCCGACGCTCGGGTACGGCAGCTCGATCTTCGCGCCCTTGAGCCCGTTCGGAGCCGTCAAGCGGATGCCCTGGGGCTGCTTGTCGACCACGGCGCCGAAGCGGCGCAGGCCGTCGAGGTGGAAGTCGATCGGCCGGTCGCCGATGCGGCAGCCGCCCAGGTCGGGGATGAACGCCTCGCCGAGGCGGTGCAGCAGCGGGCCGCAGAACAGGATCGGGATGCGGCTGGAGCCGGCATACGCGTCGATGACCTCGAAGTGCGCGCTCTCGACGTTCGACGGGTCGAGCAGCAGGGTGTCGTCGCCGACGCTGGACACCTTCACACCGTGGACCTCGAGCAGGCCCTTCACGACGCGGACGTCGCTGATCTCGGGAACGCTGCGGAGTTCGCTGGGCGTCTCGCCCAGAAGCGCGGCGACCATCGCCTTGGTGACGAGGTTCTTCGCGCCCTTGAGTTCGATGCGGCCGACGAGCGGTTTGCCGCCCTGCAGCGTGATGCGGTCTGCGGTGAGACCGACGCTCGCGCCAGCGGCCTGCGCGTCTTCGAGGAGTGTGTTCACGTAACCCCCTGGGGTTCTTTGGTAGCTACCCGGCTCTCACGGGAAGTGTCTTCGGGCGCCACGCTTCGCGACGGCCCTCGAACTCGGTGATCTTGCCCTCGTTGCGGAGGGTCAGCCCGATGTCGTCGAGCCCCTCCATGAGGCGCCACCGAGTGTAATCGTCGATCTCGAATGCGACGGTCAGGTCACCGGCGCGTACCTCGCGCGCCTCGAGATCGACGGTCAGCCGGGTGCCGGGCTCTGCCTCGATCACGGCCCACAGCCTCTCGATGTCGGCCTCGGCGACCACGCCGGTCAGCAGCCCCTGCTTGCCCGAGTTCCCGCGGAAGATGTCGCCGAAGCGGGAGCTGAGCACGACCTTGAACCCGTAGTCGCGCAGCGCCCACACGGCGTGCTCGCGCGACGAGCCGGTGCCGAAGTCGGGCCCGGCGACGAGGATCTCGGCGCCCTGGTACGGCGCCTGGTTGAGCACGAAGTCGGGGTCCTGCCGCCACGAGTAGAACAGGGCGTCGTCGAACCCGGTCTTGGTGACGCGCTTCAGGAACACAGCGGGGATGATCTGGTCGGTGTCGACGTTCGACCGCTTGAGGGGCGCTGCGACCCCGGTCACGACGGACAGCTTCTCCATCAGTTGCTCCCCTCGGGCCCGAGGTCCCACGGACTCGACAGCGTGCCGCGGATCGCGGTCGCCGCGGCGACCACCGGCGACACCAGGTGCGTGCGACCGCCCTTGCCCTGGCGGCCCTCGAAGTTGCGGTTGCTCGTCGAGGCGCACCGCTCCCCCGGCGCGAGCTGGTCGGGGTTCATGCCGAGGCACATCGAGCAGCCGGCGAAGCGCCACTCGGCCCCGAACTCCTCGAACACCTTGTCGAGGCCCTCTGCCTCGGCCTCGATGCGCACGCGCGCCGAGCCGGGCACGACCATGACCCGCACGCCGTCTGCCTTCTTCTTGCCCTTGATGATGGAGGCGAAGGCGCGCAGGTCCTCGATGCGGCTGTTCGTGCACGAGCCCATGAACACGGCATCCACCTTGATGTCCTTCATGGGCGTGCCGGCCGCGAGATCCATGTATTCGAGCGCGCGCTCGGCGTTCGCGCGCGCGTTCGGGTCATCGATCTTCGCCGGGTCCGGCACGGATTCCGACAGCGAGACGCCCTGGCCGGGGTTCGTGCCCCAGGTGACGAACGGCTCGAGAGTGTCGGCGTCGATGTCGACCTCGGCGTCGAAGACCGCTCCCTCGTCGGTCGCGAGGGTCTTCCAGTAGGCGACGGCCTCGTCCCACTCGGCGCCCTGCGGCGCGTGCGGGCGGCCCTTCAGGTAGTCGAAGGTCGTCTGGTCCGGTGCGACCATGCCGGCGCGCGCGCCGGCCTCGATCGACATGTTGCAGATCGTCATGCGGCCCTCCATGGAGAGAGAGCGGATGGCGCTGCCGCGGTATTCCAGGACGTAGCCCTGGCCACCGCCCGTGCCGATCTTGGCGATCACGGCGAGGATGATGTCCTTGGCGGTGACGCCGGGGCGCAGCGTGCCCTCGACGTTGATCGCCATCGTCTTGAACGGCTTGAGCGGCAGCGTCTGCGTGGCCAGCACGTGCTCGACCTCGCTCGTGCCGATGCCGAAGGCCATCGCGCCGAAGGCGCCGTGGGTCGACGTGTGCGAGTCGCCGCAGACGACGGTGATGCCCGGCATGGTGAGGCCGAGCTGCGGGCCGACGACGTGCACGATGCCCTGCTCGAGGTCGCCCAGCGAGTGCAGGCGGATGCCGAACTCTTCCGCGTTCTTGCGCAGGGTCTCGATCTGGGTGCGGCTCGTGAGATCGGCGATCGGCCTGTCGATGCCGATGGTCGGGGTGTTGTGGTCTTCGGTGGCGATCGTGAGGTCGGGCCGGCGAACGGGGCGACCCGCCTGGCGCAGACCGTCGAACGCCTGCGGGCTCGTGACCTCGTGGACGAGGTGGAGGTCGATGTAGATCAGGTCCGGTTCGCCGCCAGCGCCTTTGACAACGAGATGGTCGTTCCAGACCTTCTCTGCCAGCGTCCTGGGTTCGCTCATTGCTTCGTTGCTCCTTGGTTCCTGCGGGTTCAGCCCAACACAAGACTCCGCGACGGGAAGGCCTATGGAAACTAAGCCCCGTCGCGGCAGCTAAGGAGGAGGAGCTGCGCAGCCGGCATGCGATGAGGCTATCACTCCCGCTCGGGCACCAGCCGCAGGCGGATGAGGCTCGCCGCGGTCGCGATCGCCATGGTGACGACGATGACGGCGAGCGAGGTGACGGTCGAGAACTCGGGGGCCCACTCGACGTGGTGGCCGCCGTTGATGAACGGCACCTCGTTCGTGTGCAGCGCCTCGAAGACGAGCTTGACGCCGATGAACGCGAGGATCACGGCGATGCCGTATTTGAGGTACTCGAGCTTCGTGAGCAGATGGCCGAGAAGGAAGTAGAGCTGCCTGAGGCCCATCAGTGCGAACACATTGGCCGAGAACACGAGGAAGGGGCTGCGCGTGATGCCGAAGATGGCGGGGATCGAGTCGAGCGCGAAGAGCAGGTCGGTGGTGCCCAGTGAGATGAAGACGAGCACCAGCGGGGTGAGCACGCGGCGACCGTTCACCACGGTGTGCAGCTTGTTGCCGTTGAACTCGTTGCCGATGCGCAGGTGGTGCTTCAGGAAGCGGGCCACCGGCCCCTCGGCATCCTCGACGCTCTCGTCCTCCCCCTCCTTCTCGAACGCCTGCCTGATCGCCGTGTAGAGCAGGAAGGCGCCGAAGAAGTAGAAGATCCAGCTGAACGCGGCGATGAGGCCGGCGCCGAGCACGATGAACACGCCGCGGAACACCAGCGCGAAGATGATGCCCACCATGAGGGCTTCCTGCTGGTACTTCGGCGGAACCGCGAAGCGGCCCATGATGAGCACGAAGACGAACAGGTTGTCGACCGAGAGCGAGTACTCGGTGAGCCAGCCTGCGACGAACTGGCCCGCGTGCTCGGCGCCCCCGACGGACCACAGGATGCCCGCGAAGATCAGCGCGAGAACGACGTAGAAGCCGATCCACAGACCGCTCTCGCGCGGGCTCGGCACGTGCGGCCGCTTGTAGGCGAGCACGAGGTCGCCGATGAGGATGAGGAACAGTACGGCGTAGGAGCCGAACTCGAACCAGAACGGGAGTTCGAGGTGCATGTGCGAGGCCTTCCGGGGTCGTTGAACGGCTCCGAAAGTCTCTCCCGCACCGAAGTGCCACAGCGCCCGGAGCAAGCTCGTGATGACGACCGCTGTGCGTAGGGATACTCCCCTTCGACCGCTTCAGGATATGCGATGTCGGCGGGTGGGCCTACGTTGGGCGCATGGACGTCATCATGCTTCCCGGCTACTGGCTCGGCAGTTCCTCCTGGCGCGACGTCGCGCCGATCGTTGCCAAGGCGGGGCACTCGGTGCACCCGCTGACGCTGCCCGGCCTCGAGTCGCGCGACGCGCCGCGTGCGGGAATCACGCTGCAGACGCAGATCGAAGCGGCGATCGCCGAGATCGATGCGAATGAGGGGCCGGTGGCGCTCGTCGCGCACTCGGGCGCCAGCGCGATCGCGAACGGCGCTCTCGACGCCCGGCCCGAGAGGGTCACGAGGGTCATCGAAGTCGACACCTTCCCGGTTCCCGAGCGCGGCCCGATGGAATCCGAGTTCCCGGTCGAGGGCGATGACGTGCCCCTTCCCGACTGGTCGGCGTTCAGCGACGACGAGGTGAAGGGGCTCACGCCCGAGCTGCGCGACCGGATCCGGGCCGAGGCCGTTCCAGAGCCCGCCGGCGTAACGACGGCACCGGTCGAACTGCACGACGATCGGCGGCACGACGTGCCGCTCACGATGATCTGCACCGCGTTTCCGTCGACCGAATACAGGCCGCTGATCGAGCAGGGCCACCCGTGGATGAAAGAGCTCGCCGAGTTCCGCGACATCACCTGGGTCGACATCGACACCGGCCACTGGCCGCAGTTCACGAAGCCCGTCGAACTCGGCGAGGCGATCGCGGCCGCGCTGGCCTGATCGCCTCGCCGGGCGCCTAGACGAGGTCGAACGACGGAGTCTGGCGGGCGGCGTCCCCCGGCTCTCCGCGGCGTGTGAGCGGCGGGCGCAGGCCCAGGTGCTCGCGCAGGGTGTCGCCGCGGTACTCCGTGGGGTAGACGCCCCGCTCCTGCAGCTCGGGAACGAGCCGGTCGACGATGTCGTCGAGGCCCGACGGAATCAGGAACGGCGAGATGTTGAAACCGTCGACGATGTGCTCGTCTGCGTAGCGCGCGAGCAGATCGGCGACCTGCTGGTAGCTGCCGATGATGCCGCCCTCGAGGCGACCGCCCACCTTGAAGACGAACTCGCGGATCGAGAGGTTCTCGGCAGCGGCCTGTTCGCGCCAGGCATCCGCCGTCTCTTTGGATTTCTTCGCCCGGAAACCCGCACCGCGGGTCTCGCCCGTGACCTCGACGACGGGGTCGATGTCGGGCAGCGGCCCATCGGGGTCGTAGTCGGCCAGCGACGTGCCCCAGATGTTCTCGAGGAAGGCGAGCGCGGTGGCGGGAGTGATCTGCTTCTCGCGCACCCACAGCGCCTTCTCGTGCGCCTCGGCCTCGGTGTCGGCGAGCACGAACTGCTGGCCCGGGAAGATCTTGAGGTCGTCGGCCGGGCGGCCCGCGAGCGCCGTGCGACGGCGGATGTCGGCCGCGAACGCCGAGGCCGCCTCGAACTGGCCGTGCGCGCTGAAGATCACCTCGGCGCTTCGGGCCGCGAAGTCGCGCCCCTCGTCGGAGTCGCCGGCCTGGAACAGCACCGGGTGCTCCTGCGGGCTGCGCGGCAGCCGGCCGACCCCGCGCACGTCGAACGCGCCGAAGTCGCGCGCGACCAGTCGGGCGCTGCCGTCCGCGTCGTCCCACGAATCCCAGATGGCCCGCACCGTCTCGACGACCTGCTCGGCATGCGTGTAGCGATCGGCATGGTCGAGGTAGCCGCCCCGGCGGAAGTTCGCGCCGGTCCACGCGTTGTCGGTCGTCACGACGTTCCATGCGGCGCGGCCGCCCGAGAGCAGGTCGAGGCTCTGTAGCCGGTGCGCGAGGTCGAACGGGTCGTTGTAGGTCGCGTTCTGCGTGGCGACGAGGCCGATCTTGGAGGTCACGGCGGCGAGCGCGGCAAGCTGCGTCTGCGCGTCGGGGCGCCCGGCCACATCGAGGTCGTGCAGCTTGCCGAGGTGCTCGCGCAGGCGCAGCCCCTCGCCGAGGAAGAACGCCGCGAACAGCCCGCGCTCGGCTGTCTGCGCGACGCGGCGGAACGACTCGAAGTCGATCTGCGAGCCGCTCTCGGGCTCCGTCCAGATGGTCGAGAAGTTGACCCCCTGGAAGAAGACGCCGAACTGGATCTGGTTGCGTTCCTGAGGCTGGGTCGCGCTCATGCGTTGGCCTTTGCGTAGCGGTTGACGGATGCCGGCAGGCCGATGCTCTGGCGCAGGGTCGTGCCGACGACGGGCGGGGTGTGGGTTCCGGTGCGGCGCAGCTCGGGCAGCACGGCGCGGCCGAGCTCCTCGAGGTCCTCCGCGAGCACCGCGGGGTGCAGGCGCACCCCGTCGACCTGGCCCGACAGCTCGGCGAGCAGCTCGACGAGCCCTGCGGCGTCGCCGACATAGCGGCCGATGCCCTCGCCCGACCATGGCGCGATGGCGTCGAGCCGCTCGACGCGCTCGGCGCCGGGAAGCCCCGCGCGATCGAGGGCGACCTCGAGCTCGAGCCACACGAGGCGCGCGCCCGCGTCGCGTGCTGCTGAGACCGCGGCCTGAGCACTGGAGGTCACGAGCGCCACGTCGCCGACGACGCCCGAGGTGGCATCCGTGAACACCGGAATCTGGCCCTGCGGCGGTCGCGGGATGATGCTCGGCCCCTTCACCGAGAAGCTTGCGCCCTCGAAGTCGACGTAGTGCACCTTGTCCCGGTCGAGGTAGCGCCAGGTCGTGGTGTCGCGGATGACCGCGTCGTCTTCCCAGCTGTCCCAGAGGCGGCGGGCGACCTCGACGGCATCGGTGGCGACCGCGGCGGCGAGCTCGGGGCCGACGGCGTCGCGGCCGTACTCGACCGCGATGCGTGGGTCGGCGTCGACACCGACGATCCAGCCGGCGCGACCGTAGGAGGCGAAGTCGACGGTCGCGAGTTGCGTCGCGACGTGGAACGGCTCGGAGTACACGGAGTGCGCGACCGGGATCAGACCGAGCGCACTCGTCTGCGGCGCGACGAACGACGCGCGCTGAATCGCGTCGATGCGGGTGGCGAGCGGCGAGTCGGGGAAGGTCGCGGCGGTGAAGCCTGCCCGCTCGGCCTCGCGCACGTGGGCCGCGAGATACGAGGCGGCAAGCAGCTCGCGGGTGGTGAGCCCGGCAGCGTCGGCGGCCGCCGGGTGCGCGCCTGCGCCGTCGAGATCGACGGCGAGGGAGAAGTGGGCGCTCATCGGCTCGCCTCCGCAATGGGTGCCTTCTCCCCCGCCTCGACCGCCACGCCGAGGCGGTTCTCGGCGGGCGGCAGCGGGCAGGTCGCATACGGCGTATAGGCGCACGGCAGATTGGTCGACCGGTTGAAGTCGAGCAGCACCCGGCCGTCGGCGTCGGGCGCCGCCGTATTCAGGCTGCGGTTCGCGGCATACGTCGTGACGCCGCTCGTGAGGTCGGTGAAGAGCACGTGCAGCCCGCCGGCGTGCCCGCCCCAGGCGAGCAGCGAGCGCGGGCCGTCGAGCTCGAACTCGATGGTGCCGACCGCGTCGTAGACGTGCTGCAGCCCGTCCACCACGGAGCCGACCGTCACCTCGCGCGGCGCGTCGAAGGCGACGAAGCGCGCCTCGACGGCGAAGCGCGGGTCGGGCTCGTACGCCGGCGTCCCCTGGTAGGCGGAGCGGATCGGCGCGTTCGCGTGGCGCGGGCGGATGATGTCGTTTCCGCCGCGGCGGGCGATCTCGACGGCCGCGCGGCCCTCTGGCGCCTGCCAGTAGGCGAACTCGGTGGCCCGCTCGGCGAGCTGCCCGAACTCGTGGCGCCCGGTCAGCACCGCCCCGCCGAACTCGAGCGACTCGCCCTCTGCGAGCTCGACGACGATGCCGTTCTCGCCCGTCGACCATGCGCCCGGGGCATCCTCGAATCGCTCAGCAACGTCGCCGAGCCATCGGATGCTCGTGATGGCGAGGAATCCGTATTCACTCGCCCGCTGCTCCTCATGACGCGCGTGCCATGCGCGCCATGCATCAGCGAAGTCTGTCGCGTTCTCTACGTCGGTCACCGTCATACCGCGACGCTATGGCGAGCCACGCGGCGGATGCCACGCGAGGCGCGCCACATGACGAAGCGTTGCGGCGCGTTACGGCCGAAGACGGTTCGCGAGCCGGGCTACGCCGGCGTGGCGATGGGCGAGTCCCATAGCGTGGTGTCAATTCCCGCGGGGGTTCTCGTCGTTGTAGACGATGACGGGC
>NZ_BAABBX010000017.1:0-102626 GCF_039538245.1 Gryllotalpicola kribbensis | reverse complement strand
GGAGAGTAGGACACCGCCGAACACCCATTACAAAAGGGCCATCCGAACACCGGATGGCCCTTTTGCTGTTTAGCGCCCCTCACGACGAGGGGGCGCTACGTGTTCAAGGCGTCGCGTCGGGGCCCATCGTGACGACGAGCTTTCCGCGGACATGACCGGTCTCGAGCCGGGCATGCGCTTTCGCGATGTCCTGCAGGGGGAAGATCTCGTCGAGGTGCGGCCGGACCGACCCCTGCTCCAGCAAGCGCGAGACGACCGCGAGCGTGGCCGCGTCGGGTGCGACGCGATAGGTCGTGCAGCGCACCCCAGCGGCGGCCGCCTCGTCGGCGAAGCCGGGCCAGCTGCCCGAGGGAACGTTGACGATGAGTCCGTTCTTGCGCAGCACCTGGAGCGATTTCGAGCCGGTCGCGTCGGCGGTGTTGCCGAGCAGGTCGATGACGACGTCGACCTCGTCGACCTCTTCTTCGAAACGGTGCGCCACGTGGTCGATCGTCTCGCGCGCGCCGAGTGAGCGCAGCCACTCGAGGTTCCGCGTTCCGGCGGTGGCGATGACGTGGGCGCCGAAGTATGCGGCGAACTGCACGGCGAAGTGCCCGACGCCGCCTGCGCCGGCGTGAATCAGGATCCGCTGCCGCTCGTGCGCCCTGGCGACGGTCGTGACAATGCCCCAGGCGGTGAGCGCCGCGAGGGGCACCGCCGCGGCTTCGGTGTGCGACAGACCCACGGGCTTGGGGGCGACGCACAGGCTCGGTACGGACGCGTATTGCGCGTAAGTTCCCGAATAGCGGGGTGTCGGCACGATGCCGTAGACGGCGTCGCCCGGTTGCAGGGGATGCGCCTCATAGGGCGACTCGACGACGACGCCGCTGAAGTCGTAGCCGAGTACGGCGGGAAACGACCCGACGGCGGCCGAGGTGCCCTGGCCCGCACGCGTCTTCGCGTCGAGAGGGTTGATGCCTGCGGCGTGGATCTCGACCAGCACTTCGTCGTTGATGCGCACGGGCCGCGGAACCCGCGCGATCTTGAATTCGTCGGGGCTGCCGAAGCGCTCCAGCACCGCCGCGGTCATGAGCTCGGTCACGATTCGTACCTCCAGGCCTCGGTACGACCGACCCTAACGAGGGGTGATTACACGCCGATTGCGCCCGTGTGTCGTCTCGCGAGCCCATCGATCGTCGCGACGAGCTGGGCCGCGAGGGCGACGAGCGTCGCGATCGCGTCCTCGTCGCGGTCGACCCAGCGGCACTCGGGCTCGCCCACGGGAACGAAGTCCTCGTGCCGCTCCCAGACGAAGAGGGTGCGCTCGGCGCCGAGAACGTACTGCTGCCACCAGATCTGGCGCAGGTAGTGGCGGGGGATCGAGCGCCACGGCTTGTTGGTGGTCTTGATCTCGGCGAGGACCACGGCCCCGGCATCCGTCACCGTCAGGCCGTCGGGCGTTGCGAGGTGTCGCTTGTCGTTCTCGGCGTGGAACAGCAGTGAAGACGGCGCGATGCCATGGTGCTCGAGCATCCATGCGGCGATCTCGGGCTCGCGCTCGCGACCGTGCTCGGTGTAAGCGTTGCCGCTGAAGCGGCTGCCGAACCACTTCTCGCGGGCAGCGGCCTCGACGGAACGGGGCGTCGAGAGCTTGGCGACATCGGTCGCGGTGATGCCGCGGCTGCGAGCGCGCAGCCATGCGACGCGGTCGCTCGAATCGGCGACGACGCGATCGAGGTGACTGGGGCGGACCGTGCTCTGCTCGTCCTCGAAGCCGGGGAGCAGGAGATCGGTCACAAGAGCCTCTCTTGTCGGTCACGGGGTTCCCGTGAGCGGTCGTGCTCCCTATCCTTCCAGGCCCGCCGTGTAGCCGAGCCGCCGACGCGCCTCATCGATGATCCGCAGCGCCGAGATCGCCTCAGAGAACGGATGCAGGGGCGAGTCGTCGAGGCCGTCGGTGACGTAGCGCGCGAACGCCGCGGCTTCGAACGCCATGCCGCCGCTCGCCGTGATCGTCGGGTGGCCCGGGTAGCGCTCGGGCTCTGCGTCGTTCGGATAGAAGGTCAGCGCGGACGGCGACCAGAACGGCGAGTCGATCTCGATGCGCCCCGCGGTGCCCGAGATCGTCGCCGTCCACGGCGTGCGGGCCTCGACCCCGACATGGAGGAGGGCGTGCGATGAGGCATCCGCCTGAAGGATCAGCGAGACCTGTGCGTCGGAGCCGGTGGGCGACAGGGAGCCGGCGACGTGCAGCACGGGACTGTCGCCGAGAGAGGGAAGCGCGAACTGGGCGAACGAGATCGGGTAGACGCCGAGATCGAGCAGAGAGCCGCCCGCCTTCGCCGGGTCGTACATGCGGCTGGCCGCATCGAAGGGGACGTTGACGCCGAAGTCGGCGGTCACCAGCCGGACCTCGCCGAGCGCGCCCGACTCGAGAAGGCGGCGGGCCACGTCGGTGTGCGGCAGGTACCGCGTCCACATCGCCTCCATGAGGAAGACGCCCTTGGCGCGGGCGGCATCGAGCATGCGCTGTGCCTCGGCCGCGGAGAATCCGGCCGGCTTCTCGACGAGGACGTGCTTGCCCGCCTCGATGGCGAGGAGCGTGAGCTCGAGGTGCGCATTGTGCGTGGAGGAGACGTAGACGGCATCGACCTCAGGGTTCGCGACGAGTTCGGCGTAGTCGCCGTAGGCGTGCGGAACATCGAAGTCGCGGGCGAAGGCCTGCGCTCGGTCGAGCGAGCGCGAGGCGGCCGCGACGATCTTCTGGCCGGTGTGATCGCGCACGGCGCCGGCGAAGCTGCGCGCGATCCCGCCGGGAGCGAGGATGCCCCAGCGCAGCGACGGCGCGTCGGACGGGTCCGGGAAGCGGGGAGCGGGAAGAGACATCGGCGTCCTTTCTTGATGCGCGCGGGTGGCGCGCCGGGGTCAATCGGTGGGGTCGCCCAGAACGCGCTGGATGACCATGATGGCGGCGCCGAGGACGCCGCCGGTCGCGCCGGCGCGTGAGTGCACGATGCTGAGGTGCTGGGTCGCGAGTGGGGTGGATTGGCCGTAGACGACCTCGCGCACCCCGGCGAGCAGGTGCTCGCCGGCGCGCGCCACGCTTCCGCCGATGACGACGACGGAGGGGTTCAGCAGGTTGACGACCGTGGCGAGCACCTCGCCGAGGTCACGGCCGGCCTGGCGCAGCCCCTGGATCGCGACGGAGTCGCCGCGAAGGCCGGCGTCGAGGACGTCCTGGCTCGTGCGAGCGGGGACTCCGTGCTCTGACATCCAGGCGGCGATGGCGGGGCCGCTCGCAAGTGCCTCGAGGTCGGCGTCGACGGCGCCGTGCTGCGGGGTCCGGCGCGTGAACGGCACGCGCACGTGACCGAGATCGCCGGCCGATCCCTGCGCGCCGCGCTGCAGGCGACCACCCGAGATGATGCCGGCGCCGATGCCCGTGGAGACCTTGATGAAGACCATGTCGGTGACGTCCGGCCAGGTGACCGCGTGCTCGCCGAGCGCGAGAATGTTGACGTCGTTGTCGACGAGGACGGGGACGTCGAAGTGCCGGCGCAGGTACGCGGGCACATCGAAGCGGTTCCAGCCCGGCATGATCGGCGGATTCGTGGGCAGTCCGCTCGCGTGCTCAACGGGCCCCGGCAGGCCGACTCCGATGCCGATGAGATCGCTGCGAGAGCGGCCGCCCGCTGCGAGCACGCGCTTCGCCGCGCTGACCGCCCAGTCGAGGACCGGCTCGGGGCCGTCGGAGATGGCCAGCTCACGCGCCTCGGTGCGCAGGATGCTTCCCGCGAGGTCGGTGAGGGCCACGAGACCGTGCGTCGCGCCGAGATCGATGGAGAGCACGACACGGGCGGCGGGATTGAATGCGAGCAGGGCGGGCGGGCGGCCCCCTGAGGAGAGCTCGTCGCCTGCGGGAACCACGAGGCCCGACGCGATGAGACCGTCGAGCCGTGCCGCCACCGTCGAGCGCGCGAGGCCCGTGAGCTCGGCGAGCTGCGCACGCGTCTTCGGGGCACCGCCGCGCAGCATCCGCAGCAGACCGCGCGCGTCGGCCGCGACCAGCGAACCGAGCGCGTCGTCTGACATGAGGCCATTGAAACACAGCGGCGAAAGTCGACGGTGAACACGCGACTTTTGCTTGATCGACGGCAGAAGTCTGGTTGAATGAGGATCGCCGGCGACTCTGTCGGCGTCATCCTTCAACGTGGAAGAGGACGGTTCTGTGACCGAGTCACTGCTCTCCGTGCAGCTGTACACCGTGCGCGAGGCCCTGCAGGAGGACCTGCCCGGCGCACTCGCCCGACTGGCCGGGCTGGGGTTCACCCAGGTCGAGGCCTTCAACATCATGGGTCTGGAGGGTCTCGGCGACGCGCTCGCCGCCGCGGGCCTGACCAGCCCGACCGCGCACCAGCGCTTCGTCGCCGAGGAGCAGGAGCCGATCTTCGAGAAGGCGGCGTCCCTCGGCATCCGCACGCTCATCGACCCGCACATCGCCGAGGACCGCTGGCAGACGGCCGACGGCGTCGCACGGATCGTCGACGACCTCGCCGCCGCGGCGGAGAAGGCCGCGGGCTTCGGACTGTCCATCGGCTACCACAACCACGCCTTCGAGTTCGAGACGAAGATCGACGGACGGCCCGCGTACGAGCTGTTCGCGGCGCAGCTGCCCGAGAGCGTCGCGCTCGAACTCGACACCTATTGGGCCGCCGTCGGCGGCACCGACCCCGTCGCGCTGCTCGGAGAGCTCGGATCGAAGGTCATCGCGCTGCACGTCAAGGACGGCCCCGCGACCCACGAGAACAAGGACCAGGTCGCGGTCGGCTCGGGGTCGCTGCCCATCCGCTCGATCATCGCAGCGGCGCCGAGCGCGCTGCGCGTGATCGAACTCGACGACTCGCGCGGCGACCGGTTCCAGGCCGTCGCCGACAGCGTCGCCTTCCTGAAGGCCGAGGGCCTGGCATGAGCAGCACCGGGCGCGTCGGCGTCGGCGTCATCGGCGCCGGCAACATCAGCACGCAGTACCTGACCAACCTGACGTCCTTCCCCGACGTCGATGTCCGCTTCGTGGCGGACATCGACCTCGACCGCGCGGAGTTCCAGGCGCAGGCGTTCGGGGTGCCGGGGTTCGGCACCGTCGAGGAGCTGCTCGCCGACCCCGAGATCGAGATCGTCGTCAACCTCACGATTCCGAAGGCGCACGCCGAAGTCGCGCACCGCGTGCTCGCCGCGGGCAAGCACGTGTGGACCGAGAAGCCGATCGCTCTCGACCGTGAGAGCGGCCGGGCTCTGCTCGAGGCGGCACAGGCCGCGGGCCTGCGCGTGGCGACCGCCCCCGACACGTTCCTCGGCGCCGGCATCCAGACCGCTCGCCGCCTGATCGAATCGGGCGCGATCGGTGAGGCGAAGACCGCGCTGACCCTCATGCAGCAGCCCGGGCCGGAGTCGTGGCACCCGAACCCCGACTTCCTGTTCCAGGAGGGCGCCGGCCCGCTGTTCGACGTCGGGCCGTACTACGTCACGACGCTGATCCAGCTGTTCGGGCCGGTGAAGCGGGTCGCGGCGGTCGCCTCGAAGTCGAAGGAGCGGCGCACCATCGGCTCGGGGCCGCGCGCCGGGGAGAGCTTCGACGTGACCGTTCCCACCCACGTGACGGCGGTGTACGAGTTCGAGGGCGGCCAGACGTCGCAGAGCATCTTCAGCTTCGACTCGCAGATCCGCCGAACGCAGTTCGAGGTCACCGGCGTCGACGGCGCGCTCGAGCTCGCCGACCCGAACATGTTCGTGGGCGACCTGGTGCTGCACAAGGCCGACGGCACGACCGAGACGATCGAGACCACGGGCGAGAAGGCGGCCCGCGGGACGGGCGTCGTCGAGCTCGCGCGCGCGATTCGCGCCGGCGTGCCCGAGCGGGCCTCCGGCGAGCAGGCGTTCCATGCCCTCGACATCATGGTCTCGACCATCGAGGCGGCCGAGCGCGGCGAGTGGGTCGAGGTCGAGAGCACCTTCGTGCCGACGCCGGCGCTGCCGGAGTCGTGGAGCCCCAGCGAGAAGACGCTCTGATGGCGGCCGCGGCCGGGCTCGGCGTCGGCATCGTCGGCGGCGGGTTCATGGCGGCCGTGCACTCGCGCGCCGCCCGGGCCGCGCGAGCACGGCTCGTCGGGGTCGTCGGCTCGTCGCCCGCCCGCGCGCAGCAGGCGGCGGACGAGCTCGGCATCGAGCGGGCGTACGACTCGCTCGATGCACTGCTCGCCGACCCCGCGGTCGACGTGGTGCACGTGACGACGCCGAACGCGCTGCATGCGCAGCAGGCCGAAGCCGCGCTCGCCGCGGGGAAGCACGTCGTGTGCGAGAAGCCCCTCGCAACGAGTCTCGCGGATGCGGAGCGGCTGGTCGAGGCATCCGCCGGCCGCACCGCGACCGTGCCGTTCGTGTACCGCTTCCACCCGCTCGTGAGGGAGGCGCGCGCACGCGTGGCGGCCGGCGAGACGGCGCGCGTGCTCACCATCCAGGGCGCGTATCTGCAGGACTGGCTGCTGTCGGCCGACGACGACAACTGGCGCGTGGATGCCGCAGCGGGCGGCCGCTCGCGCGCCTTCGCCGACATCGGCTCGCACCTGGTCGACCTGATCGAGTTCGTGACGGGGGAGCGCGTCGCACGCGTGGCGGCGTCGAAGCGGACCTTCATCGAGAGCCGCGCCGAGCACGCGCGCATCGAGACAGAGGACGCCGTGGCCGTCGTTCTCGAGACCGAGGGCGGTGCGATCGGAACGCTCCTCGTCTCCCAGCTCGCACCGGGGCGGAAGAACCGCCTGCACATCGAGATCGGCGGCGCGGCGGAGTCCGTCGTGTTCGATCAGGAGCAGCCGGAGACGCTGTGGGTCGGCCGCCGAGCCGGCTCTCTGCTGGTTCCGCGTGACGCCGAGCAGCTCGGCGCTGACGCGGCGCGCCTCGTGACGACGCCCGCCGGGCACCCGCAGGGCTACCAGGACGCATTCAACGCGTTCGTCGCCGACAGCTACGCCGCGACCGCCGGGGCGCGGCCCGACGGGCTGCCACGGTTCGAGGACGGGCTGCGCGCGGTGCGGGTGACCGAGGCCGTCATGGCCGCCGCCGAGCGCGCCGAATGGGTCGAGCTCTGATGGCCAGGGGATTCGCGCCCGGTCAGTCCGCCACGCTGTGGGTGTACGACATCGAGGCGGATGCCGCACGGGAGGTGCTGAGCTCGGATCGGCTGCTCTTCGAAGCGCCGAACTGGACCCCCGACGGGGCGGCGCTCGTTGTCAACGGCGACGGCCGACTGTTCTGGGTGCCGGCTTCGGCGACGCCCACGAGCGCGGTGCTGACCGAGATCGATCTCGGGGGGATCCCCGAGATCAACAACGACCACGTGCTCTCGCCCGACGGCGACACGGTCTATGTCTCGGCGCAGGACGGGCACCTCTACGCCGTTCCGCTCGACGGCAGCGGACCGCGCCAGGTGTCGCACGATCGCGGTGACTTCCATCACTACCTGCACGGCGTCTCGCGCGACGGCTCGACCCTCGCCTACATCGGGCTGTCATGGGAGGGCGACCAGCGCGTCACCAACGTCTACCTGCTGCCGCTCGACGGGGGCGACGAGGTGCAGCTCACGGACGACGGATTCCAGGATGACGGCGCCGAGTTCGGCCCGGGGCCGGACGGCGCCGAGTGGGTCTACTTCAATTCCGAGCGGGCCGGGGGCGCCGCCGGGCATGCGCAGCTCTTCCGAATGCGGCCGGATGGGACATCCGTCACCCAGCTGACCGACGACGAGCGCGTGAACTGGTTCCCTCACCCGTCGCCCGACGGGAGGCATCTCGCCTACGTGAGCTACCCGCCGGGAACCGAGGGGCACCCCGAGAACATCGCCGACGTGCGGATCAGGCTGACGACGCCCGCCGGGGGCACGGGGCGAGACCTCGTCACCGTGTTCGGCGGGCAGGGGGCGATGAACGTGGGCAGCTGGGCGCCGGATTCCTCGGCGTTCGCCTATGTGACGTACTCGGACGTGTAGGGCTCAGCTCGCCGGCGCGATCTTGAAGAGGTCGGCCCGGCGCTTGATCGTCTCGGCCCGCGCGAGACGCGGCTTGTCGGAGCCGTCACGGATGACGCGCCCGTCGGCCTCGAACTCGGCGAGGAAGTCGAGCGCCCACGCGACGTCGGCCGGCGACGGGCTCATCGACTCGTTGATGACGGCCGGCTGCTCGTGGTCGAGGCACAGCTTGCCCGTCATGCCGAGCGCCACGGCGTCGGCCGCCTGCTCGCGCAGCACCGGGTGCGTGCTCGCGACCGTCGGGCCGTCGATGGGGCCCGGCAGGCCGCCGATGCGGCTGGCGAGGACGAGCCGCGTGCGCGGGTATGCCATCGCGAGCGGGGTGTTCGACGCGCCGGTGTCGCGGCGGTAGTCCCCCGACCCGAAGGCGAGGCGGTAGGCGCCCCTGGCGCGTGCGATGTCCGCGGCATCCTCGATGCCGAGCGCGGACTCGATCAGGGTGACGACGGGCGTCTGGCCGCCGAGCCGCTGGAAGGTGTCGGTCACCTGCTCGGCGGCCTCGGTCTTCGCGAGCATGACGCCCTTGAGGCCGGGAACGCCGGCGAGTGCGGCGAGGTCGTCGCTCCAGTCCACCGTGGTCCAGTCGTTGATGCGCACCCACGCGCTGCCGCCCGAGCTCAGCCAGTCGACGACCTTGTCGCGGGCCGCGTCCTTCAGCGACGCATCGATCGCGTCCTCGAGATCCAGGACGATCTGGTCGGCGCGACCGAGCATGGCGCGGTCGAAGAGCTCGTCTCGCAGGGCGGAGACGAGCTGCCACGACCGGGCGTTCTCGCCGTCGACGCGGTTCGCCTCGCGGGCGGCGCGGCGCTGCTCGAGTGCGGTGCCGTTGCTCTGTTCGGTCGAAGTCACGTGTCTCCCTGACGTAGTTCGGTGCGCCGGCGAGGACGTCGCATCGTCGCGCAGCTCACCCCTGCACGATACGCCCTCCCGCAAAGCCGGGTCGCGCGGGGCAGACTGGCGGCATGGAGCCAGTCAGCCGCGAGCACAGCGCAGTGCGCCGCATCCGCATCGCCTCGGTCGAAGTCCAGCTCGTGCGGGGAGCCGCGCCGGCGCCGCCACAGGGCGACACGCAGCGCCAGGTGCGGGCCGAGTCGTTCTACGACAGCAGGCGGCCGCCGTTTCGGACGCCCGCCGCCCCCTGGAACGGCGGCGAGATGGCCGCGCACTATCTCAGGATCGGAACGGATGCCGGCGCGGAGGGCTTCTACGGACCGATCGACGCCGACGTCACCTGGCTGATCAGCGAGAAGATCGCACCTGAGCTCATCGGCGAGGACGCGCTGGCCGGAAACGCTCACTGGGACCTGCTCGAGCGACTGGAGCGCCACGGGCGGCACGGTCATTACAAGATGGCGCTCAGTGCCATCGACAACGCGCTCTGGGATCTGCGCGGCCGCGTCTTCGGGGCGCCGGTCTGGCAGCTGCTGGGCGGAGCGACCCGTGAGCGCGTGCCCGCCTACCTGAGCACTCTCGGCGCTTCGCTCGACCTCGACGAGGTGCGGGCTCTGGCCGCGGCCGCGAAGGAGGAGGGCTTCGCGGGGCAGAAGTGGTTCTTCGGCGACGGCCCGGCCGATGGCGCCGCCGGGCTGCGGCGCAATGTCGCGCTCGCCGAAGCCGTGCGCGAGACCATCGGGCCGGACGAGCCGATGATGTTCGACGCATATCGCGGCTGGGATCTTGCGTATGCCCGCGCGTGGGCCGAGCGCGTCGATGACCTCGACCCCACGTGGCTCGAGGAGCCGTTCGGCCAGAACCAGTTCCCTGCCTTCGCCGCGCTGGCGCGCAGCACCCGCATTCCGATCAGCGCCGGCGAGCACATCTATGACAGGCAGGAGCTGCTGCCCTATCTCACGGAGGGGGTGCTCGCTGTCGCGCAATGCGACCCGGAGTGGTGCGGAGGCGTCACGGAGCTCGTGCGGATCTGCGCGCTCGCCGAGGTCTTCGGCGTTCCCGTGATCCCGCACGGCCATGGCATCCACTCGGCGCTTCACGTCGTCGCCAGCCAGTCGCCTGCGCTGTGCCCGAAGGTCGAGTATCTGGGGCGCCACATCCCGAACCGGCACCACTTCGAGCTCGAGCCGCCGGTGCCGGTCGGCGGATCGTTCGAGCTTCCGAGCCGGCCCGGCTTCGGCATCCGCCTCGACGACGCCAAGATCGACGAGATCTCGACGCTGCGGTTCTAGTCAAGGGTCTCCATTCGGCTGCGCCGAGTCGACCCGCGTTCGCGGTCCCCATTCGGCTGCGCCGAGTCGACCCGCGGCAGGGCCGGGCGGGCTATGCCGCGCGCTCGGTCTCGGCCGTGCGGCCGAGCCGGTCGATGTGCATCTCGACCTGTGCCAGAGCGGAATCGAGCAGGTAGTGGGACAGGTTCTCCCACCCGAGACTCCAGTACAGCTGCGACGCGACCTCCCACACGGACGGGTGATCGAGCCGGTCGAGCACGCCGGCGACTTCTGCCGTGCGCCGAGCGTGATGGGCGGCGAGCTTCTCGCACCGTGCGCGCAGCCCGAAGAAGCGGTAGCCGTGCCCGGGGCACACCTGGTGGTCATCGAGGTCGGCAACGCGGTCGAGCGCGTCGAGGTAGTCGCTGATGGGGTTGCTCGGAGTCGGGCCGCCGAGCCCCAGCCCAGGGTTCAGCAGCGGCAGGACATGGTCGCCGGTGAACAGCAGCTTCCGCTCGGCGTCGCGCAGGCAGATGCTGCCGTAGGTGTGGCCGGGCGTCCAGATCACGTCGAGCCGGATGTCGCCCAGCGCGATCTGCGCGCCGCCCTCGACGAGGCGGTCGGCGGTGATGCGCGCCTTCGAGAAGCGCTCCTCGGTGACGCGGGCGAGCTCGTCGCGGCGGGCGTGCGGCACACCCCAGCGGTCGAACCGCTCGGCGTCGGCCCCGCCGAACTCGCCGTCGATCGCGGCCTGCTCGAGCCGGTGCAGCACCACCTCGGCGCCGGAGGCCGCGCGCACGCGCGCGCCCATGCCGAGGTGGTCGAAATGCAGGTGGGTGACGACGATGGTGCGGATGTCGGCGACCGAGCGGCCGATCATGGAGAGCTGCCTCTCGAGGCGCTGCCAGTTCGCATCGGTGTCGACGCCCGGGTCGATCAGGTGGACTCCGCCCGCGGCATCCGCCAGGACATAGCTCAGCGTGTACAGCAGCGGCTGGCCCTTGCTCGGGAACTCGGTCGGCAGCGTCCAGACCCCGGGCACCACCTCGGCCGGCTCGGGGATGCCCCCGTGCGTCGCCGCGTGCTGCTCTGCCGTGTCGACAACCTGCTCAGCCGTCATGCTCCGCCTTCCCCCGGTCAGCTCTGACCGAGTCAGTAGCTTAATGCCCGCGCTGCGGGCGAAGCTGGGCGGGGCCCATAGACGCCGGGACCGGCCGAACGGAATGATGGCGTCATGGCCAACGTGCGAACCACGAAGCTCGGCATCATCGGCGCGGGTGCGGTCGGAACCTCACTCGCCTATGCGGCCCTCATCCGCGGTGCGGCGGACGAGGTCGCGATCTACGACATCAATTCGGCGCGCGCCGAGGCGCAGGTCCTCGACCTGGCCCACGGCACCCCGTTCGCGCATCGCACCAGAGTCACGGGTGGCGGCGAGCTCGGGGTCCTCGCCGCGTCGGACGTGATCGTGATCACGGCCGGCGCCGCCCAGCAGCCCGGGCAGAGCCGGCTCGACCTGGTGAACACCAATGCCGAGATCATCCGCGACCTCATGCCACGCCTCGTCAAGATCTCGCCGGATGCGGTCTATCTGCTCGTCACGAACCCCGTCGACGTGCTCACCGAGGTGGCGGCGGATGTCGCCGGGCTGCGGCGCGGGCAGGTGATCGGCTCGGGCACGACGCTCGACTCGTCACGACTGCGCTGGCTCGTGGCCGAGACGGCGGGGGTGGCGCCGCGCGACGTGCACGCGATGATCCTCGGCGAGCACGGCGACAGCGCGTTCCCGCTCTGGTCCAACGCGACGATCGGCGGCTCGCCGATCCGTGGCTGGGCGGACGAGAGCGGCGCCAAGATCTTCAACGACGCGAAGATGGCCGAGCTGGCGAACCAGGCCGTGCTCTCGGCCTACTCGATCATCGCGGGCAAGGGCGCGACGAACTACGCCATCGGGCTCGCCGGGGTGCGCCTCGTCGAGGCGATCCTGCGCGATGAGCACATGGTGACGCCGGTCAGCACGGTGCTGCGCGACTACGAGGGCGTCGATGGGATCGCACTGTCGGTGCCGTGCGTGCTCGGGGCCGGCGGCGTGCAGCGCGTGCTGCGCGTGCCGATGGACAGCACGGAGCACGAGGCATTCCACCGCAGCGGGGACGCGATCAGGGCCGTGCTGCAGGAGATCGGCCAGCTGTAGTTCACAGGCAAGCCATAAGTTCGGCATAGGCCGCTCGAAAGGATGCGCGCATAATCGGCAGAATGAGCATCGACCTGTCCGATTCGCGCACCGCGCAGGCACCCCTTCACCACGCCGATGGCTCGCCGATCCGAGTGCTCGTCGTCGACGACGAGAACACGCTGACCGACCTGCTGCAGATGGCCCTCCGCTACGAGGGCTGGGAGGTGAAGAGCGCGTCGACCGGTCACCAGGCCGTCACCGTCGCACGTGACTTCAAGCCGGACGCGGTCGTGCTCGACATCATGCTTCCCGACTTCGACGGGCTGCAGGTCATGCGCCGGATCCGGGAGACGGGCAGTGAGACGCCGGTGCTCTTCCTCACGGCGAAGGACTCGCTCGACGACCGCATCGCCGGCCTCACCGCCGGCGGCGACGACTACGTCACCAAGCCGTTCAGCCTCGAGGAGCTCGTCGCCCGCCTGCGCAGTCTGCTGCGCCGCTCCCGCGCCCTCATCGCCGACACAAGCGACCCGCGCATCGTGGTCGGCGACCTCGTGCTCGACGAGGACAGCTACGAAGTGACTCGCGGGGGCGAGCAGATCAGCCTGACGGCGACCGAATTCGAGCTGCTGCGCTACCTCATGCGCAACCCGCGTCGCGTGCTGTCCAAGGCGCAGATCCTCGACCGGGTCTGGTCGTACGACTTCGGCGGTACCTCGAGCGTCGTCGAGCTCTACATCTCCTACCTGCGCAAGAAGATCGACGCGGGCCGCAAGCCGATGATCCACACCGTGCGCGGTGCCGGATACATGGTCAAGGCTGCGGAGTGACCCAGGGCGCACGATGACGCAGTCGGCACCCAGGCCGGTAGCCTCGGTGCCGATGAGCACCGGGGCGGACGGCCGGACCCTCGACGCGGGCATGCTGCTGCGTCGAGCGGCCGGCTGGCTGCGCCACCCGTTCCGCTCATGGACGCTGCGCCGCAAGCTCGTCGCCGCGGTGGTGGCGCTGGTCGCCGTGCTGGGCGTGGCGATCGGCTCGGTGAGCGTGACGCTGCTGCACAACTACCTGATCGACCGCGTCGACGTGCAGCTGCAGTATGCGAGTGAGCGCGGCATCACCATCGCGGTGCAGAGCTACCTGCATGGCCAGAGCGTCGGCGCCGACACGATCGTCACCTACACCGGGCAGCCGGGCGGAACCTTCGCCGCTCTGCTGCAGGGCAGCCACGTCACGAGCAGCTACTACCAACCAACCGGGTCGGAGGGCGGTGCGCACAAGGCCGTCGCGGACGCAGACTTCGTCAGCAAGATGCTCTCGCTTCCGAAGGACGGGACTCCGACCTCGGTCGACCTGGGCGGCAACCTCGGTGAATACCGCGTCGCTGCGGAGGATCTGCCGGACGGCCAGAACCTGGTGATCGGCCTGCCGCTCGCCGAAGCGCAGGCCACCACCGAGCACCTCACCCTCACCATGCTCTTCGCCACGATCGCGGCGTCGCTCTTCGCAGCCGGGATCGGCCTGCTGATCGTGCGGCTGTCGTTGCGCCCCCTCGACAGGGTCGCCCACGCGGCGACCACCGTGTCGACTCTTCCGCTCGACCGGGGCGAAGTCGCTCTGCGCGTGCGGGTGGCGGATGAGGACACGGACCCGCGCACCGAGGTCGGCCGTGTGGGCAGCGCCTTCAACGCGATGCTGGGGCACGTGGCATCCGCTCTCTCTGCGCGCGAAGCGAGCGAGCGCAAGGTGAGGCAGTTCATCTCAGATGCCTCGCACGAGCTGCGCACGCCGCTCGCCTCGATCCGCGGCTACTCGGAGCTCACGCGGCGCTCGGGCGAGGTGATCCCGCCCGATGTGCAGCACTCGATCGGCCGGATCGAGTCCGAGGCGACGCGCATGACGACGATGGTCGAGGATCTGCTGCTGCTGGCGCGGCTCGACGAGGGCCGCGAGCTCGATCGCGACCCCGTCGACCTTTCGATGCTGCTCATCGACCTGCTCTCCGACGCGCACGCGGCGGGGCCCGACCACCACTGGTCGCTGGACGTGCCGGGGGAGCCCGTCGAGATCGTCGGGGATCGGACCCGGCTGCATCAGGTGTTCGCGAACCTGCTCACCAACGCGCGCGTGCACACGCCGGCCGGCACGACCGTGACGCTCGGCATGCGAGCCCACGACGGCTTCGCCGAGGTCAGCGTCGCCGACGACGGGCCGGGGATCCAGCCCGAGCTGCAGCCCGTGCTGTTCGAGCGCTTCGCGCGCGGAGACAGCTCGCGTTCGCGCAACACCGGCTCGACCGGGCTCGGACTCGCGATCGTGAAGGCTGTCGTGGATGCCCAGGGCGGCTCGATCGCCGTCGAGAGCGAACCGGGGCGGACCGTGTTCACGGTGCGGCTGCCGCTCGCGGGGGAATGAGGGGCCTCCATTCGGCTGCGCCGCGTCGGCCGGCGGTCGATAGGCTGAGGGCGGTCGTATCGATTCGATGAGACGGAGCAGTCAATGAAGATCGCCCTGACCGGTGGGTCCGGAAAGCTCGGCGCGAATGTCCTCTCCTACCTGCGCGACGCGGGTCACGAGGTCACCAATCTCGACCTCGCAGGGCAGCGCGGGCCCGGATTCCTGCGGGTCGACCTCACCGACTACGGCGCCGTCGTCTCGGCGCTCTCCGGGGTGCGCGACGGCGCGTACCCCCAAGGCGCGACGGATTATGACGCCGTCGTGAACCTCGCGGCCATTCCTGCGCCGGGCATCGTGAGCGACGCCGAGACGTTCCACAACAACGCTCTCGTCACGTTCAACGTGTTCCATGCCGCCACCCGGCTCGGCATCCGCAACATCGTCTTCGCGTCCAGCGAGACGATCCTGGGCCTGCCCTTCATCACCCCGCCGCCGTACATCCCCCTCGACGAAGAGGTCGAGCTGCCCGAGTCCGTCTATTCGCTGAACAAGCTGCTCGAGGAGAAGCAGGCCGAGCAGCTCGCCCGCTGGTACCCCGACCTCAAGATCGTGGCCCTGCGGTTCTCGAACGTGATGAACGTCGAGGATTACGCCGAGTTCCCGTCGTTCGACGCGGATGCTTCCTTGCGGAAGTGGAACCTGTGGGGATACATCGACGCACGCGACGGCGCCCAGGCCGTGCTCAAGGCGCTCGAGTACTCGACTCCGGGGTTCGAGCGCTTCGTGATCGCCTCGCCCGACACCGTGATGACCCGGCCGAACGCCGAGCTCGTGGCCGAGGTGTTCCCGGGCGTCGAGGTGCGAGGAGAGCTCGGCGTGAACGACACGTTGCTGTCGATCGAGAAGGCACGGCGGCTGCTGGGGTACGAGCCGAAGCATTCCTGGCGGGAGCACGTGTAGGTCTCCATTCGGCTGCGCCGAGTCGACCAGCGGAGGGTGCTGCGCCGAGTCGACCGGCGGAGCTGTGTTACGATTGTCGAAAGCCAAAGACCGCAGGTTTCCGGCGTGCCCGTAAGGGAATGCCGGACCAAGGTCCTCGAAAGAGGCGACCCGCGCAGGTTCACGATTTTGAAGATCGATCGATCGCCAAGCTCCGTGCCCTGCGCCGGAGCTTTTTTCTTTGTACTTCTCCTTGCGGGCTGCGGCGGCTCGAGGCATCCGTCTCGGGTGAATCGTTCATAAGGAGTGGCCATGGCGAACAAGGAAGCCGCGGTTGCCGAGCTCACGGAGTTGTTCCAGAGCTCGACCGCCGTTCTGCTGACCGAGTACCGCGGTCTGTCTGTTGCGAAGCTGCGCGAACTGCGCCGCTCCATCAGCGCTGACGCGTCGTACGCCGTGGTGAAGAACACGCTGTCCAAGATCGCAGCGAACAACGCCGGTATCACGGCGTTCGACGACGAGCTCGCCGGCCCGTCTGCGATCGCGTTCGTTCACGGTGACCCCGTCGCCGTTGCGAAGGGTCTGCGCGACTTTGCCAAGGCAAACCCTCTCCTCGTGGTCAAGGGCGGCTATTTCGATGGCAAGCCGCTGACCGCGGAAGAGGTTGGCAAGCTCGCCGACCTCGAGAGCCGTGAGGTTCTGCTGGCCAAGCTGGCAGGCGCCTTCAAGGCCTCGCTGTTCGGAGCCGCCTATCTGTTCAACGCACCGCTGTCGAAGGCTGTTCGCACCGTCGACGCGCTGCGTGAGAAGCAGGAGTCCGCTGCGTAAGTTCCCTGACGCTCGAGGGTCTCGATACGCGCGCTTCGCGTGCTACTCGGCCAGCGGGCGACAGGTGCCACGACAGCGGTGAGTACACATTCAACAAGGAGAAGAAACAATGGCAAAGCTTTCCACCGAGGAACTGCTTGACGCGTTCAAGGAGCTCACGCTCATCGAGCTGAACGACTTCGTCAAGGCATTCGAGGAGACCTTCGAGGTCACCGCCGCGGCTCCGGTCGCGGTCGCCGCTGCTGGTGCCGCCGGCGGTGCCGGTGCTGCTGCTGAAGAGGCTGAGGAGAAGGACTCCTTCGACGTCATCCTCGAGGCCGCTGGCGACAAGAAGATCCAGGTCATCAAGGTCGTCCGCGAGCTCACCTCGCTCGGCCTGGGTGAGGCGAAGGCCGTCGTCGACGGCGCTCCGAAGGCCGTCCTCGAGGGCGCCAACAAGGAGACCGCTGACAAGGCGAAGGCCGCTCTCGAAGAGGTCGGCGCTTCCGTCACCCTCAAGTAAGTCCCGCCGGCTCTGCCGGTCTGCAAGGGGCGTCGCACCACGATGCGGCGCCCCTTTCGCATGTTGTATTAGATAGTGAAGCTATGTAAACTTGATGCCGTGACGGATGCCGATGCCCTGCGTGACGCCCTGAGTGAGCTCGTGCAGGTGAACTCCCGCTTGGTGCAGGCGATCCGCCGCATCGCCCGCGAGAACGGGTCGGTCGACTCTCTCGCCAGCTGGCGCACGCTCGGCGTGCTGCAGCGGCGCGGCCCGCTGCGCGTCGGCGCGCTCGCCGATGCCAGCCAGGTGGCGCAGCCCACCATGACGAAGCTCGTCGCAGGGCTCGTCGAGCGCGGCTGGGTCGAGCGGGTCGCCGATGCCGACGATGCCCGGGCGTCGAAGATCGACATCAGCGCGGCCGGAGTGACGGCCCTCGCCGAATGGCGCGCCGGGCTGGCATCCGTGCTGCTGCCGTACTTCGCCGACATCAGCGAGGGCGACCTCGACGCCCTGCGGCGCACCGTCACCCTGCTTGACACGCACATCGCGGGCCTCGAGCCCGCCGAACCCCAGGAGGTGGCGTCCTAGATGGCGCACGAACAGGCATCCGGATCGATCCTCAAACAGCCGCTCGCCGTGTGGGCGATCGCCTTCGCCTGCGTGGTGTCGTTCATGGGCATCGGGCTCGTCGACCCGATCCTGCCTGCGATCGCCGAGGCGACGCACGCGACCGCCACGCAGACCGAGATGCTGTTCACCACGTACCTGCTGATCACGGGCGTGATGATGTTCTTCACAAGCTGGCTGTCGAGCCGCATCGGCGCCAAGCGCACGCTGCTCATCGGCCTCGCGCTCATCGTCGTGTTCGCCGCCCTCGCCGGCGCGAGCGGGACGGTCGGGCAGATCATCGGGCTGCGGGCCGGCTGGGGCCTCGGGAACGCGCTGTTCATCTCGACGGCGCTCGCTTCGATCGTCGGCGCGGCCGCGGGCGGAGCGGCGAACGCGATCATCCTCTACGAGGCGGCGCTCGGCCTCGGTCTCGCCGTCGGCCCGCTCGTGGGCGGCCTGCTCGGCGAGATCTCGTGGCGTGGACCGTTCTTCGGAACAGCCGCCCTGATGGCCATCGGGTTCATCGCGATCGTCACCATGCTGCGCGGGCCGCAGGTGAAGCCGACCCCGACGCCGCTGTCCGCGCCGTTCAAGGGCCTGGGTCGGCCGGCGCTCGCGATCATGGCCGCGACCGCGCTGTTCTACAACATGGGCTTCTTCGTGCTGCTGGCCTGGACGCCGTTCGCGCTGCAGGCCATCGGCGTCGCGAGCGCCATGCAGCTCGGCTACATCTTCTTCGGCTGGGGCGTCGCCGTTGCGGTGACCTCGGTGTTCGTGGCGCCGATGCTGACGGCGCGGATGCGTCGGACGACGGTGCTGGTCATCGTCATCCCGCTGCTCGCCGTGGTGCTGCTGCTCGCGGCGCTGCTGCACACGAGCGTCGTGGCCCTTGTGATCCTCGTGATCATCGGCGGTCTCTTCCTCGGCATCCTGAACACGGTCCTCACCGAGTGCTCGATGGAAGCCACCGACCTGCCGCGGCCGGTCGCCTCGAGCGCGTACTCGGGTGTGCGCTTCGTCGGTGGCGCCATTGCGCCGCCGCTCGCCTCGACGCTGGCCGGGCACTTCGGCACGACGGCCGCGCCGTTCTGGTACGGCGTCATCGTTCTCGTCGTCGCGACGCTCATCGTGGTCATCGGCCGCCGGTGGCTGGGGCGCGCAGACGGCACGGAGGAGCACCGCGAGGAGGTCGCCGAGGCGATCGGCGTCGGCGACGCGGACTAGGGGCGCTCTCGCAAGGAGGGTCTGGCCCCGAGACGCGCTGCGCGCTACTCGGCCCGGCGGATACGGTCGCTGAGCGACCTACTCGACCTGAGCGCGGGACGCGGGCGGGGCGGTCGTCGCCCGCTCGATGAGCGTTGCCGGCACGTGCAGCTGCCCCACCCGAGGCGGTGCCCCGGCCAGCTCCTCGAGCATGAGCTCGGCGGCGAGGCGCCCCTGCCCGAAGGCGTCCTGAGCGATCGTCGTGAGGCCGAAGGTCTCGGCGAGCGCGTGGTTGTCGATTCCGATGACGGAGAGCTCGCGCGGGACGTCGAGGCCGAGCTCGCGGGCGGCGAGTATCGCGCCAATCGCCATCTCGTCGGAGGCGGCGAAAAGCGCGGTCGGCCGCGGCTCGCGCCGCAGCAGCCGCAGGGCCGCCTCGCGCGCCCCCGAGATCTGGAAGTCGCTCGGCTCGATCCACTCCGGCCGGGCGGACAGCCCTGCCGAAGAGAGCGCCAGCTCGTAGCCGCGCCGGCGCCGCTGCGGCACGCGCTTGTTGAGGCCCGGCTCCGGGATGCCGGCGAGGTGGCCGATCTGCCGGTGGCCGAGGGCGATCAGATGAGCGGTCGCCGCGCGGGCCACGGCGAGCTCGTCCACCCCGAGGTGTCGAAGACCCGGGACGGGGCCGCCGACGACGATCGTGGGGTGGCCGAGTGAGGCGAGCTGCTCGCGTTCGGCGGGCGTGAAGTCGAGGCAGAGCGCGATCACCGCGTCGGTGCGCTTGCGCAGAATCGAGCGGTGGAAGACCCGCTCGCGGTCCTCGCCCTTGAGGCCCAGGTTGAACAGGATCGTGTCGTAGCCGACTCGTCGCAGTGCGGCGTCGATGCCCTCGAGTACCGTCGCGTAGAACCATCGGCTGACGTTCGGCACGACGACGCCCATGGCGAGCGTGCGACCCGTCGCGAGCCCCGACGCGCTTGAGGAGACGACGTAGCCGAGCTGCTCGGCGGTGGCCAGCACGGTCTCGCGCGTCGCGGGGGAGACGTTGGGCAGCCCCCTCAGCGCGCGCGAGACCGTGGCGGTGGAGACCCCGCTAGCCCTGGCGACGTCGTCGATACTCGTCAAGCGAGCCACCCCAGGCGGTCGACACCGGCGCGCCGCCCCGGGCCTCGGCGGCGAGCATGCGCCGCCTCAGCGCGATCAGGAGCGCGACGACCACGACGAACCCGAGCAGGGCCAGTGCCCAGCCGAGCGCAGGCGCTCCGGCGAGCTCGCTGACCCCGGTGATCACGAGGAACGCGACGGCGAAGAACCCGAAGATCCCCAGCGCGATGTCGACCAACTCGATCGGTTTCCAATTCAGCATGGTCAGCCCTTCACGCCACCGGCGGTGAGGCCCGCGACGATACGGCGCTGGAGGATGAGGACCAGCACGACGAGGGGGACCGTGACGATGGTGCCCGCCGCCATGATCGCGGTGTACGGCACCTGGTGGGGCAGGCTGCCGGTGAAGGACGCGATCGCGACCGTGACCGGCTGGGTGGCGTCGCTCGACAGCTGGCTCGAGATGAGGAACTCGTTCCAGGAGGCGATGAAGGCGAGGATAGCCGTCGTGAAGACGGCGGGCGCCGCCAGCGGCAGGATCACCTTGCGGAACGCCTGCGCCGAGGTGCAGCCGTCAATGCGCGCCGCCTCCTCCAGATCCCACGGCATCTCCCTCAAGAAGGAGGTGAGCGTGTAGACGGTCAGCGGCAGCGCGAACGAGATCTCCGGGATGATCAGCGCCTGGTACGTGCCCATCCAGCCGATGTTGGTGAACAGCTGGAAGAGCGGAGTCAGCAGCGCCACTCCGGGGAACATCGAGGCGCCCATGATCACGCCGAGCACGATGCCCTTGAAGCGGAACTCGACGCGCGCGAGCGCATAGGACGCGAAGACGCCGATCACGAGCGAGACGACCGTGACCGAGACGCCGATGATCAGGCTGTTCAGGAGCGCCCGGCCGAGGTGGTTGCCCCAGTGCGTCGACAGCGCGGTCACATAGTTGTCGAGCGTGACGTGCGTGGGCCAGAACGCCGTGTCGAAGGTGTAGCCGACGTCGCGGAACGACGTGACCACCATCCAGTAGAACGGCAAGAGGCACCAGATGACGATGATCGCCGCCTGGACCCAGGTGCGCGCACTCGCCCAGCGGCGCCGCGACGCCGCCGCGCGATTGACGTCGACGCGCTGCTCGGCGTCGCTGCGGGCGCCTGCGCCGATTCGAGTCGCTGTGGTGGTCACTTGAGCTCCCCCTTCTGCTGGGCCTGCGTCGTCTGCACGACGTTGGCGCCGAGGAACCGCACGAAGACGAACGCGATCACGAAGATGAACACGAACACGATCGTCGAAAGGGCGGATGCCGCATTGGGCCCCTGCCTCATCTGCTCCACCACCAGCACCGACCAGGTCGCGGTCGCATTGCCGCCGCCGAAGATCGCCGGCAGGTCGTACATGCGCAGCGCATCGAGGATGCGGAACAGCACGGCGACGAGCAGCGCGGGGCGCACGAGCGGCAGGGTGACGGTCCAGAACGTCTTCCAGGTGGAGGCACCGTCGACCCGCGCGGCCTCGTAGATCTCACCGGGGATGAGCTGCAGGCCCGCGAGGATCAGCAGCGCCATGAACGGCGTGGTCTTCCAGACGTCGATGATGATGATCGCGATGCGCGATGGCCAGTCGTCGCTCGTCCACAGGATCTTCGTGGCGAAGATCGCGTTCACGATGCCCGCCACGGAGAAGATGAAGTACCAGAGCTTCGCGGTGACCGCCGTCGGGATCGCCCACGGCACGAGGATCGCGGTGCGCACGAGCGAGCGGCCGGCGAAGGCGCGGTTCATGATGATCGCCATCCAGAACCCGATCACGGTCTCGAGCACCACCGTGGTGACGGTGAAGAAGAAGGTCGTGAACGTCGCCGACCAGAACTGCGCGCCGAGGTTCCCCGACGGGCACGCGGTCGTGCCGCCGTCACCCGTGGGGCAGCGCTGCAGCAGCCAATGGGTGAAGTTGCTGAACCCTGCGAAGCCGCCCTGGACGAAGAATCCGGTTGCGGGGTCGAGCCCCGCGTCCTTCTGGAACGAGGTGATGATCGCGCTCACGATCGGGTAGCCGATCACGACCGCGAGGAGCACCAGCGTCGGAAGGATGAGAAGCAGGGCGTTGCGGCTGCGCACGCGCTGGGCGCGCTGCAGGCCGCCGCGCTCCTGCCTCGGGCCGCGGGGCGACGCGCTCGAACCGCGCGTCGCCCCCGAGACGGTGGCGGACATGGGCGCCTAGCTGCCCGAGCCCGCGGTCTTGATGGCCTTCTGCATGTTGCTCAGCGCCTGGTCGACCGAGTCCGTGCCCTTCAGCGCGGCGAAGGAGTCGTCTTCGATGGCCTTCGTGATCGCAGGGTAGAAGGGGCTGACCGGGCGCGGCACGGCGGTGTCGAGCGACTTCTTCAGCGTGCTCAGGTAGGGCAGCTGCTTGTTCAGGGCCGGGTCGCTGTAGAGCGACGCGAGAGCCGGGGCGTTGGATGCCTTGGTGACGGCCTCGCGCTGGATCTTCTCGGTCTCCATGAACTTGATGAAGTCGACCGCCGTCGCCTTGTGCTTCGAGTAGGCGCTCACCGCGATGTTGTGCCCGCCGAGGCTCGACGCGCCGGCGCCGTCGATGCCGGGCAGCGGCGCGACGGCGAACTTGCCCTTGACCTTCGAGCTGCCGTCGGTCGACGCGAGCGAGTAGATGTACGGCCAGTTGCGGTGGAACAGCAGCTTGCCAGCCTCGAAGGCCTGCCGGCCCTCCTCCTCCTGGTAGGTCAGCGCCTCCTGCGGGATGTTCCCGTCCTTGAAGGCGTCGACCAGCGTCTGCAGGCCCTTCTTGGCCTCGGGGGTGTCGAGCGTCGGCGTCTTGCCGTCGTCGCCGACGATCGTGCCGCCCGCCGAGTTGATCGCCTCTGCGACGTTCACCGTGAGGCCCTCGTAGTCGGCGTACTGGCCGGCGTAGCAGCCGATGTTGTGCGCCTTCGCGATCGAGCAGTCCTTCATCATCTCGTCCCACGTGGTCGGCGGGGTCTTGACGAGATCGGTGCGGTAGTAGAGCAGGCCGCCGTCGGTGACCCACGGGGCGGTGTAGAGCGTGCCGCCGTAGGTGCCCGCCTTCACGGTCGCCGGCAGCATCTTCGAGGTGTCGAGCTTGTAGTCGCCCTTCAGCGGCTGAAGCCAGCCCTTCGCGGCGAACTCCGCCGTCCAGATCACGTCGACGGCCACGACGTCGTACCCGGAGTCCTTCGCCTGGAAGTGCTGCACGAGATCGTCGTGCTGCTGGTCGGCCTGGTCGGACTGCTCCTTGAAGGTGACCTTCTCTTTCGGGTGAGCCGAGTTCCACTCGGCGATGATCGGGCGGATCAGGTTGTTGTTGTCCTTGCCCTGCACGTAGGTGATCGGGCCGCGGTCGTTGCCGCCGGAGCTGCTGCTGCTTCCGCCGTTGCCCGAGCAGCCGGACAGCGTCAGCGCTGTCGCTGCGATGACTGCGAACCCTGCGACGAGCAGGGGTCGACGTGATGCCTTCATGACACTCCTCATTGAGCTTGTGATGCATGGCCCCCGCCAAGGGGGCTGATAAGGAAAGCTAACCGAAGTGCGATAGGGCTGCAAGCGCTTGCATGCGCGCCTGGGCCGTGGCGCGGCCGTGGCGCGGGCTACGCGACCGGGTCGTCGGGCACATAGCCTCTAGTGGTGAGCGGGACAGGTGTCGGCCGCGGCCGCGGCGGCCGGATCGGCGCCGCCGACTTCGAGACGCAGCGGCGATTGAATGCCGAGGCACCCCGGGTCGAGCACCTGCTGCGCCGGATCGGCGAGCTGTTCGCGCCGTACCGCGGCCGCCTCGTGCTCACCGCCGTGCTGGTGCTCGTCTCGGCCGCACTGAGCGTGGTGCCGCCGCTGCTCACCCAGCGGGTGTTCGACGACGGCCTCTTCCCGGCATCCGGCCGCGTCGACGTGCCGGTGCTCGTGACGCTCGTCGTCGCCATGGTGGTGCTGTTCGTCGCCTCCGGGCTCATCGGCGTGTGGCAGACGTGGCTCACGGCCACCGTCGGCAACCGTGTCATGGGCGCGCTGCGCGTGCGGCTGTTCGCGCACCTGCAGGCGATGGAGCTGAGCTTCTTCACCCGGACGAAGACAGGGGTCATCCAATCGCGGCTCCAGAACGACGTCGGCGGGGTCGCGAGCGTTCTCACGAACACCGTCTCGAGCGTGCTCGGGAACACGGTGCAGGTGATCGCCGCCTTCGTCGCGATGGTGTTGCTGAATTGGCAGCTCACACTCGTCGCCGTCGTGCTGATGCCCTTCCTCGTCATCGCCCAGCGGCGGGTCGGCCAGGTGCGTGCCCGCATCGCGGGGGCGACGCAGGAGAGCCTTTCCGAGCTGACCGCCATCACGCAGGAGACGCTGTCGGTCTCCGGCATCCTGCTCGCGAAGTCGTTCAACCGGCAGAAGAGCGAGATCGCGCGCTACACCGACGAGAACGAGACGCAGATCGGCCTGCAGGTCCGCCAGGCGATGAGCGGGCAGTGGTTCTTCGCGATGGTGCAGGTGTTCCTGTCGTCGATTCCGGCGATCGTCTATCTCGTCGCGGGCTGGCTGCTCGCGGGCGGCGCGCCGGGTGTCACGGCCGGAACCATCGTCGCGTTCACGACCGTGCAGGCGCGGCTGCTGTTCCCGCTGCTCGGACTGCTGCGCGTCGCGCTCGATCTGCAGACCTCGGCGGCGCTGTTCGCGCGGATCTTCGAGTACCTCGACCTGAAGCCGGCGATCGCCGATCGAGCGGATGCCTCGAGCGTGACGGCGGCGGAAGAGGAGTGCGCCGACGGCGAGCGGCCGCCGCGGCGCCCCATCGGGGTCGAGTTCGAGCACGTGACCTTCCGCTACCCGGACGCGCGCGAGGGGGAGCGGGCGACGCTCGACGACGTGTCGTTCCGCATCGAGCCGGGGCGGTTCGCGGCGTTCGTCGGGCCGTCGGGAGCGGGGAAGACGACGGTCTCGTATCTGATTCCGCGCTTCTACGAGGCATCCGCCGGAATCGTGCGGTTCGGCGGACGCGACGTGCGCGAGCTGCGCGGCGAATCGCTCGTGTCGCACATCGGCGTCGTGAGCCAGGAGACCTATCTGTTTCACGCCTCGATCGCCGAGAACCTGCGCTACGCCCGTCCGGGGGCGACGGACGCCGAGCTCGAAGCGGCGTGCCGGGCGGCGAACATCCACGACACGATCGTGTCGTTCCCCGACGGGTACGGCACGCTCGTGGGCGAGCGCGGCTACCGCCTCTCGGGCGGCGAGAAGCAGCGCATCGCGATCGCGCGGGTGCTGCTGAAGGATCCCGAGGTGCTCATCCTCGACGAGGCGACGAGCGCGCTCGACTCGGTGTCGGAGCGCGTGGTGCAGCAGGCGCTGGACTCGGCGACCAGCGGGCGCACGACGATCGCGATCGCCCACCGGCTCTCGACGATCGTCGGGGTCGACGTGATCTTCGTGATCGACGGCGGCCGCGTCGTCGAGAGCGGGACGCACCCGGAGCTGCTGGCGCAGGGCGGCGTCTACGCGCGGCTGTACACGCAGCAGGTGCAGGCGGTGTGAGGGCGGGGGCCTCGATCCGGCTTCGCCGAGTCGACCCGCGCAAGAGTTAGACTCGTCTAACTTTTGTGAGGGGGCACGCATGGTGATCGGCACGGATGCCGCGGACGAGGCATCCGCTCGCCCTGCGCGCGCTGCGCGCCGCGGCTGGTGGCGCCGCCTCGCGCTGCTCGGCCCCGCGTTCGTCGCCTCGATCGCCTACGTCGACCCCGGCAACGTCGCCGCGAACCTCACGGCCGGTGCGCGCTACGGCTTCCTGCTGCTGTGGGTGCTCGTGCTCGCGAACGCCGCGGCGATGCTCGTGCAGTACCTCTCGGCGAAGCTCGGCATCGTCACCGGCAAGAACCTGCCAGAGCTGCTCGCCGACCGGCTGAACCGGCCGGCACGGCTCGCGTTCTGGGCGCAGGCGGAGGTGGTCTCGGCGGCGACCGATCTCGCCGAGATCCTCGGCGGGGCGATCGCGCTGCAGCTGCTGTTCGGGCTGCCGCTCGTCGTCGGCGGGGTGATCGTCGGCGCCGCGTCGATCGGTCTGCTCGCCCTGCAGAACCGCGGCCAGCGTCGCTTCGAGTTCGCCATCATGGCGCTGCTCGCGGTCATCGCGGTCGGCTTCGTCGCCGGCGCCGTCATCGCCCCCATGGACTGGGGCGGCTTCGCCCGCGGGCTGATCCCGCGTTTCCAGGGCAGCGACACGGTCGTGCTCGCCGCGTCGATGCTGGGCGCGACCGTCATGCCGCATGCCGTCTACCTGCACTCCTCGCTGTCGCGAGACCGCCACCGCACCGACAAGTCGCAGAAGCACCGCCGCGCTCTGCTGGCCGCCAACCGGGTCGACGTCGTCTCGGCGCTCGCCATCGCCGGCATCGTGAACATCGCGATGCTCGTGCTCGCCGCGAACGCCCTGCGCGGCGTGGCCGGAACCGACACCATCCCGGGCGCATACGCCGCGATCACCCACGCGCTGGGCGCGGCGGTCGGCGTCGTCTTCGCCATCGGCCTGCTCGCCTCAGGGTTCGCGTCGTCGTCGGTCGGGTCCTACGCGGGCGCGGTCGTGATGGGCGCCCTGCTGCGCGTGCGCATTCCGCTGCTCGCGCGGCGCGCCGTCACCCTCGTGCCGGCACTCGTCGTGCTGGCCCTCGGCGTCGACCCGACCTGGGCGCTCGTCGTCAGCCAGGTCGTGCTGTCGGTCGGCATTCCCTTCGCGATCATTCCGCTGATCAGGCTGACCGGGTCGCGCGCCGTGATGGGGGAGGAGGCGGATGCCCCGGCCACACGCGTCATCGCCGGGGTGGTCGCGGGGGCGATCGTGCTGCTGAACGTGGTGCTGATCGTGCTCGTGGTCGTTCGCTGAGGAGAGGCTGGTCTCGATACGGTCGCAGAGCGACCTACTCGACCAACGGGGTGCGGTCGCAGAGCGACCTACTCGACCAACGGGGTGCGGTCGCAGAGCGACCTACTCGACCAACGGAATCCGACCTACTCGACCGCCGGAGCTGCGGATACCCAGATCGCGGCGGCTTCCTCGGCCGTGAAGTCGGCCGGCTTGATGAGCACCGTGCCCGGGCGGATGCCGCGCGAGGCGAGCGCGCGCAGCAGCGCCGGATCGGAGTCGGAGATGCGCTCCACCGTGAGAGGGACGCCGGCCGGGGCATCCGCCAGCAGGATCGCATCGGGCAGATGCGGCAGGCCGTCGCGCGTGGGGATGGGGTCGCCATGGGGGTCGCGTGTCGGGTGGCCGAGGAGGGCGTCGATGCGGTCCACCAGCGTGTCGGAGACGGCGTGCTCGAGGTTCTCGGCCTCGTCGTGCACCTCGTCCCACCCGTAGCCGAGCATGTCGACCAGGAAGGTCTCGATGAGGCGGTGCCTGCGCACCATGCCGAGCGCGTGCCCGCGGCCGAGCTCGGTGAGCTCGACCCCGCCGTACGGCTCGTGAGCGAGCAGCCCGGCGTCGACCAGGCGGCGCACCGCGTCGCTGACGGTCGCCTTGCGCACCCCCATGCGCTCGGCGAGCCGGGTCACCGTGACGGGGCCCGGCGCCCACTCCGTGGCGCTCCAGATCACCTTCAGGTAGTCCTGCACGGTGCTCGACAGCTCGGACAGGGGCATGCGGCAAGTTTACGAACGGCGCCCGCGCGGTGCCGATCGGCGCCCCGGTCGTAACACCGTGGCCGGTCCTCGGCGGCGCGACCTAGGCTGACGGCCGTGCGCATCGCGAACAGCATCGTCGACGTCATCGGGAACACCCCGCTCGTCCGCCTCACGAAGGTGACCGCAGGGGTCCGGGCCACCGTCCTCGCCAAGGTCGAGTACCTCAACCCGGGCGGATCGGCGAAGGACCGCATCGCGGAGCGGATCATCGACGCGGCCGAGCGCGACGGGCTCTTGAAGCCGGGCGGCACGATCGTCGAGCCGACGAGCGGCAACACGGGCGTCGGGCTCGCGCTCGTCGCGCAGCAGCGGGGGTATCGCTGCGTGTTCGTGCTGCCCGACAAGGTCGGCGAGGACAAGCGGGCGGTGCTCACCGCCTACGGTGCTGAGGTGGTCGTCACCCCCACGTCCGTCGCCGCCGACGACCCCGACTCGTACTACTCCGTCAGCGATCGGCTGGCCCGGGACATCCCCGGCGCCTTCAAGCCCAACCAGTATGCGAACCCGAACGGGCCGAGGAGCCACTACGAGTCGACCGGCCCCGAGATCTGGCGCGACACCGACGGCGCGGTGACCCACTTCGTGGCGGGCGTCGGCACCGGCGGCACGATCACCGGCACCGGGCGCTACCTCAAGGAGGTCTCGGGCGGCCGCGTGCGCATCGTCGGCGCCGACCCGGTCGGCTCGGTCTACTCCGGCGGCACCGGCCGGCCGTATCTCGTCGAGGGGGTCGGCGAGGACATCTGGCCGCCGGCCTACGACCCGAGCGTTCCGGACGAGGTGATCGCGGTCTCCGACCGGGAGGCCTTCGAGATGACCCGCCGCCTCGCGCGCGAGGAGGCGCTGCTCGTCGGCGGCTCGAGCGGCATGGCGGTGGTCGCAGCGCTCCGGGTCGCGGCATCCCTGGGCCCCGACGACGTCGTGGTCGTGCTGCTTCCCGACGGCGGGCGCGGCTATCTCGGCAAGATCTTCAACGACGGGTGGATGCGCTCGTACGGGTTCAGCGAGCCGGCCGCAGGTCAGACCGTGCGCGACATCGTCGCGAGCAAGTCCGGCGAGCTGCCCGCGCTCGTGCACGCGCACCCGCAGGACACCGTGCACGACGCGATCGAGATCATGGGCACCTACGGTGTCTCGCAGCTGCCCGTGCTGTCGGCCGAGCCGCCCGTTGTGCTCGGCGAGGTCGTCGGCGCGCTCGACGAGGCCACGCTGCTCGAGCAGGTGTTCACCGGCGCGGCGGCGCTCGGCGACGAGGTGGCGAAGGTGGTCGCCGAGCCACTGCCGCTGATCGGCATCAGCGAGTCGGTCGCGACCGCGCGGGCGCGGCTGGGCGAGGCATCCGCCCTGCTCATCACCGACGGTGGTGCGCCTGTCACGGTGCTGACGCGCGCGGATCTGCTGAGGTTCTTGAGCACGTGAACGAAGGGTCTCGATACGCGCTTCGCGCTACTCGACCAGCGGGAGTGAAGCAGAGGGTCTCGATACGCGCTTCGCGCTACTCGACCAACGGGAGAGAAAGAGAGAGCATGACTGACGGATTCGCCACCAGGGCCATTCACGCGGGGCAGGAGTTCGACCCGACAACCGGTGCGATCATCCCGCCCGTGTACCTCACGTCGACGTTCGTGCAGGACGGCATCGGCGGCCTGCGGGGCGGCTACGAGTACGGCCGCGCCGGCAACCCGACGCGCGACGTGCTGCAGACGCAGCTCGCCGCGCTCGAGGGCGGCGCAGGGGCGCTCTCGTTCTCGTCAGGGCTCGCCGCCGAGGACGCGGTGCTGCGCGCAACGCTCGCCCCCGGCGACCATGTCGTGCTCGGCGGCGACGCGTACGGCGGAACGCACCGGCTGATCAGCCGGATCTACGGCGCGTGGGGCGTGCGCCTCTCGACCGTCGACCTGGGCGATGCGGATGCCGTGCGCGCCGCGCTCGCCGTGGAGAACACCCGGCTGCTGTGGGTCGAGACGCCGAGCAACCCGCTCATGAAGATCAGCGACATCGCCCAGCTGGCCGAGCTCGCACGGGCGGCCGGCGCGCTCGCCGTGGTGGACAACACCTTCGCAAGCCCTGCGCTGCAGCAGCCGATCTCGCTCGGCGCCGACATCGTCGTGCACTCGACCACGAAGTACCTCGGCGGCCACTCCGACGTGATCGGCGGCGCCGTCGTCGTGGCACCCGGGCGCGACGAGCTGCTGCAGGCGATCACCTTTCAGCAGTTCGCCGTCGGCGCGGTCTCGGCCCCGCTCGACGCCTTCCTCACGACCCGCGGCATCAAGACCCTCGAGCTGCGGATGCGGCAGCACTCGGCGAACGCGCAGGCGGTGGCCGAGGCGCTCGACGGGCACCCGCGCGTCGAGCGGGTGTACTACCCGGGGCTCGCCTCGCACCCGGGGCACGAGCTGGCGGCGCGGCAGATGTCGGGCTTCGGGGGGATGCTCTCCGTCGCGCTCGCCGGCGGTGAGGAATCCGCACGTCGCTTCGCGGAATCGACCCGCGTGTTCCAGCTCGCCGAGTCGCTCGGCGGGGTTGAGTCGCTCATCGGCTACCCGAGCGAGATGACCCACGCCTCGGTGAAGGGAACGCCCCTCGCCGTACCCGAGAGCATCGTGCGGCTGTCGGTCGGGATCGAGAGCGTCGACGACCTCGTCGCGGACGTCCTCCAGGCGCTCGAGCGCGGCTGAGGCGGCGGGGCGGCGCGACCGGCGCAGCCAAGGACGTCGGCGCCGCGGCATAGGAAATCCATCTGGAATCGGGCGAGGATAGTTAGCATGAGCGAACTACACGGGCACACCATCGAATTCGGCGACTTCACCGGGTACGTCACACACCCCGCGGGCGAGGTCAAGGGCGGCCTCATCGTCATCGAGGAGATCTGGGGGCTCGTCGACCACATCAAGGACGTCGCGGACCGCTTCGCGGCGCAGGGCTACATCGTCGTCGCCCCGGACATTCTGAGCCACGCGGGCATCACGCCCGAGGTCGGCGGCGAGCTCGAGCGCCTGCGCGAGAGCGCCGATGAAGAGGAGCGCACGCGGGTGCAGCCCCTCATGCGCGAGAAGATGGCGCCGCTCAACCAGCCCGAGTACGGTGCGTGGGCCGTGGGCGCGCTGAAGAAGGTGGTCGACTGGCTCGAGGCGCAGCCCGCGATTGCCGGCCGCATCGCGGTGACGGGCTTCTGCTTCGGCGGCACCTACTCCTTCGCGCTCGCCGCGGCCGACGATCGGGTGCGCGCCGCCGCCCCGTTCTATGGCGCGCCGCCGCAGGCGACCGAGTACGACGGATTCGCGTGCCCGGTGCGCGCCTTCTACGGCGAGCAGGACGAGCGCCTGATCTCGGGCCTTCCCGAGGTCGAGCAGCGCATGTCGGAAGCGGGCGTCGACTTCGAGGCGACCGTGTACCCCGGCGCCGGGCACGCGTTCTTCAACGACACGAACACGCATGCGTACAACGCGGATGCTGCGAACGACGCGTGGGAGCAAGTGACCGGCTTCCTGGCCACGGCCCTGGCCTGAGGCATCCGCCCCGCCTAGCGTGGGGGTATGGAACAACGCGAGCTGTTGATCGACGCATTCGGCCGCATCCGCGGCATCGTCCACCGGGTCGTCGAGGGGGCGAGCGCCGAGCTGCTCGGCTACCGCGCCGACCCCGAGGCGAACACCATCGCCTGGCTCGTCTGGCACCTGAGCCGCGGCCAGGACGCGCAGGTGGCCGACGTCGCCGGCACCGGCGAGGTGTGGTTCGACGGGTGGGCCGATCGCTTCGCCCTGCCGCTGCCGCGCGAGTCGACGGGCTACGGCCACACGAGCGCCGAGGTCGCCTCGGTCGTGGCGGCGCCCGAGCTGCTGCTCGGCTATCACGACGCCGTGCACGACGCGACCGTGGCGTATGTGCAGGGTCTCAGCGGCGAGGACCTCGACCGCGTCGTCGACACCTCGTGGGACCCGCCCGTGACGCTCGGCGTGCGGCTGATCTCGGTGCTCGGCGACGACTGGCAGCACGCCGGCCAGGCCGCCTTCGTGCAGGGGCTGGCGCAGCGCGCCGGCGTGGTCTGACGCCGGCCCGTGGCGAGATCAGCCGAGCGGAGGCGCGCCGGTCACAGCGGCCAGGCGGTGAGGCGGCCGCACATGCCCCAGCGTTCCGGCCCGGGCGCGAGCGCCCCGACCCCACTGGCGTAGAGGCTGTCGGTCTGCGCGGCGGCGAGGGCCAGCAGCGCCCGGCCGGTCGCCTCGCTCTGCGCCGCGGGGCCGCTCTGCCAGATCTGCCGCCAGCGCTCGGCCCTGGGCGACACGATGCGCGCCGCCGCCGTGTAGAGCCCGTCGAGGGCCGCGCCGAGATCGGCCTCGGCCGTCGCCCGCAGCTCGGCCCAGCCCTCGAGCGCCAGGTCGCGCCGCGCACGTGCCGCCCCGGCGAGCTCGCCCTGATCATCGGAGGCCGGCAGTGCGGCCGCCTGCGCATAGCGCTCGGTGTCGTTCAGAATCTCGCGCGGGAAGGTGAGCACGGCGTCGCCTGCTTCGGGCAGCCCGGCGTTCGACATGAGCGTGAGGATGTCGAGATCACCGGACCCGTTGACGAGACGGTGCACCGTGCCGGGCGTGAACCAGACCACGGCCCCCGGGAAGAGCGGGGTCGTCTCGAACCCGCGCGAGCTCAGACTCTCGAGCTCGCCGTCGCCGCCCAGCACCACGTAGCCCTCCGTCGACGCCGTGTGCAGGTGCGGCGAGCCGCCCCTGCGACCGTCGGCGGCGGGCCAGTCGTAGACCCGAAGGCGCGAGACGGCGATGCCGCCGGGCAGGCCCCGCGCGAGGGCCGCCTCGGCGGAATCCGACGCGCTCATTCGGCCGTGACGAAGGACTCGCGCCACGGTGCGCCGCTGCCCTCCATGCTCGCGTAGAACGGGGAATCCGCGTCGATGTCGCCGCTCGCGACGCGAGCGCCCGTGAACGACGACGCGTAGATGCCCGCGATGAGCTCGAGCGTGCGCCGCGCCGCGCCGGTGTCGACGGGAAGCGGCAGACCCCGCTCGCGCGCGTCGAGCACGGCGGCGAACTGGGCGGCGTGGCCCGAGTTCCCGTGCGGGCCCTCGGCCCACAGCGCCTCGACCTCTGCCTCGTGGCCCGGGGTCGGGGTGATCTTCCAGTTGTCGTCGCCGTAGCCGTAGAGGTGCTCGAGCTCGACGGTCGCGAACTCGAAGTCGAAGCGCAGATAGCTCGTCTCGCGGGGCGACAGCAGGCTGTTGACCACGGTCGCGACAGCGCCGTTGTCGAAGGTGACGATGGCGGTCGAGAGGTCTTCCGTCGCGACGGGGCGCGCCTGGCGCGCCGAGACGGCGACGACCTCGGCCCACGGCCCGAGGATCGAGAGCATCGTGTCGAGCTGATGGATGCCGTGGCCCATCGTCGGCCCGCCGCCCTCGATGTTCCAGTTGCCCCGCCACGGCACCTCGAAGTACGCATCGGGGCGGTACCAGAGCGTGTTGCAGACGGCGACCATGGGGCGGCCGAGCCGCCCGTCGGCGAGCCGCTCGCGCAGCCACGTCGCGCGGCCGCCGAAGCGGTGCTGCGAGACCGTCGCGAGGTGCGCGCCGGAGGCTCGCTCGGCGGCGGCGAGCTCGTCGATCTCGGCGAGCGAGAGGGCAGGCGGCTTCTCGCAGAGCACGTCGACGCCTGCGGCGAGGGCCGCGAGCGCCTGCTCCCTGTGGAGGCCCGGCGGGGTGCACAGGTGCACGAGGTCGGGATGGCCGTGCTGGAGCAGCTCGTCGAGGCTCGCGAAGCCCGCCTCGACGCCGAACTCCGTCTGGAAGGCGGCGAGGCGCTCAGGGTCGACGTCGACGGCGCCGACGATCGTCGCCCTCTCGCCGAGCCGTGCGATGCTGTCGGCGTGGACGCGCGCGATGCCGCCCGTGCCGACGATTCCGATGCGGACGGGGGCGCTCATCGGGCCGGCTCCTTCTCCACTGCGGCGGCCGAGGCGGTCGCGCCCGACGTAGGGATCGTGACCCCCGCCTCGGCGAGAACCTCGGCCCCGGCATCCGCCAGCTCACTCATTCGCGCCGCGTCGCTCGCGCCATCGGCGATGACGACCGCATAGTCGAGCGCGAGGCTCTCGTCGGCCTCGAGCGTGCGCGCCTCATCGAAGAACGGCGCCGGGTTGAGGCAGGCGAACGGCTCCGAGCGCGCGAACCACGTGGTCGGCAGGCCGCTGCCGTAGGTGCCGTCGATGACGACGACGGTCGACGCGGCATCGATCTCGTCGTGCTTCCCGCTGAAACCGGCCCACAGGCTCTGCGTGCCGCGCAGCTCCTCGCCCTCGGTGCCGTCGGCACCCACCATGTAGCCGCCGGTGAACGAGCGGGGTCCGCGCCAGAACAGACCGCCGTAGCCCGCGTTGTCGCGGCCCTCGGTGGTGGGCGAGCCGATGCGCAGGGGAGCGCCGGACACGTTCGTGATGGTGCTCGACCACGTCAGCGTCCACGCGTCCTCGCGCTCGCCGACGACCGCGCGGATCGTGCGCGCCTCGTCGACGATCGGCAGGCCCGCCGCCTCGCCGGCAGCGGGCTCGCTCACCCAGGTGAGCCGGTGCGAGAACGTGGCAGAGCCGTGCGAGGCGGATGCCTGGTCGACGGATGCCTGGTCGACGGACGCCTCGAGCAGCTCGGTGTGCTCCATGGAGCCGTTGTTGCCGAGGTCGGCGTAGCCCGTCGCGCGCGTGTAGGTGGGGCCGCCCCAGAAGTTGTGCGGGCCGACGTTCGGAAGCGAGAGCGCGATGCCCTTGTGCCAGACGTGGTCGTGCGGCCGGAAGGTCGTCACGAGCTTGCCCGAGCGCGTGCGGACGGGGTGGAGGTACGGGCGCGGGGACTCGTACTGCGCCTCGGTCGGCCGGTAGACGTAGCGCAGCAGCTCGGTCTCTGCGCGCTCGGAGCGTGCGCGGACGGAGACCTCGGAGCCGACGTCGTGGAGCAGCGAGAGTGAACCGGAATGGCTGGCCATGGACGGGAATCCTTCGAAAATCGTCATTGATTGCTGCCGGGCCCGGCGATCAGGCCTCGCGAGGCGCCCCGACGTCAAGGGAGCCTAGTGCGCCCCCGGTGGTGGATGATCGGTTGACGACTACGGGAGGGACTCATGGGGCGTGATGACGGGCGCCGGCCGCCTGCGACCCTGCAGGACGTCGCGCGCGAGGCGGGCGTCTCGCTCGCGACCGCGTCACGATCGCTGAACGGCAGCGCGCGCAAGGTGCGGGAGGACTATCGTGCGCGCGTGCTCGCCGCGGCCGAGCGCCTCAACTACGCCCCGAACCTTCAGGCGCAGGCCGTCGCTCGCGGCCGCACGAGCCTCGTCGGCATCATCGTCAGCGACATCACCGACCCCTACTTCGCGCAGATCGCCGGTGGCGTCATCGCCGCCGCGGAGGCAGGGGGCCTCGTCGCCACGATCGGCGTCAGCGGGCGCGACCCCGAGCGCGAGGTGCAGCTCGTCGCCGCCCTGCGCGGCCAGCGACCCACCGGCATCGTGCTCGTCGGCAGCCGGGTCGCGGATGCCGCGGTGACGGCGCGCCTCGAGGCGCAGCTGCGGGACTTCGAGAACGAGGGCGGTCACGCCGTGCTGGTCTCGCAGGCCGGGCTGCCGTTCGACACCATCGCCTTCGACAACGAGGACGGCGCCCGGGCGCTCGCGCGTCGATTGGGCGCAGCCGGCTACGCGAACGCGGTGGTGCTGGCGGGCCCGGAGCCGCTGTCGACCTCGCGCGAACGCACAGAAGGATTTCTCGACGGGTATGCATCGACGGGGCATCCGCGCGACGCCGTCGCTGTCGTGCACAGCCGATTCACGCGCGACGGCGGCTACGAGGCGATGGGCGCGGTGCTCGAGAGCGGACCGCGCCCGGATGTCGTCTTCGCCGTCAACGACGTGATGGCGGTCGGCGCCATGGCGCGGCTGCGTGCCGCGGGCCTCGAGCCAGGCCGTGACGTCGCGGTGGCCGGCTTCGACGACATCGAGACGCTGCGTGACGTCTCGCCCGGTCTCACCACGGTGCGCCTGCCCCTCGAGCAGGGCGGAGCGACCGCCGTCGACCTGATCCTGAAGCGCGCGAGCGAACCCTGCCTCGTGTCGCTGCCCGGGGAGATCGTGATTCGGGCCAGCACCCCCGGCCCCGCTGCCGAAGAGGCCTGACGACCAGGAAAAGCGACCACGCGATGAGGCATTGCGCTGGCGGCCGGTCACGAGCATGATGGGTAAGCGCTTTCCCGAATCCCGGAAGCCACAGCTCATCAGCGTCGATGAAAGGAAACCGGCCATGACCATGGCGGCCCAGCTGCCGAGGCAGCGCCTCAACTCCGACCAGCGGAACGCGTTCGCGGCATCCCTGCTCGGCTGGATGATGGATGCCTTCGACTACTTCCTGATCGTGCTCGTCTACGCGGACATCGGTGCCGACTTCGGCGTCTCGCTCGAGAAGATGGCGTACCTCACGACGATCACCCTGCTCATGCGCCCGATCGGGGCCTACCTCTTCGGCATCTGGGCAGACAAGGTCGGGCGCCGCATCCCCCTGATCGTCGACGTCTGCTTCTACTCGCTGGTCGGCTTCCTGTGCGCGTTCGCGCCGAACTTCACCGTGCTGTTCGTTCTGAGGCTGCTCTACGGCATCGGAATGGGCGGCGAGTGGGGTCTCGGGGCTGCGCTCACGATGGAGAAGGTGCCGCGCAACCGCCGCGGTTTCTACAGCGGCCTGCTGCAGGCGGGCTACTCGGCCGGGTACCTGCTCGCATCGCTCGCCTTCCTGCTGGTCGTCTCGGCTGCCGGCCTGAGTTGGCGGTGGCTCTTCGCGCTGAGCATCATCCCTGCCCTCATCTCGCTCATCCTGCGCTCGCGGGTGCGGGAGTCGGAGGTGTGGGAGACGACCCAGACGAACCTCAAGATCACCCAAACGTCGATCCGCACCGTGTTCTTCAACGGCAAGATCGTGCGCCGCTTCATCTACTTGGTCCTGCTGATGGCGGCGTTCAACTGGATGAGCCATGGAACGCAGGACATCTACCCGACGTTCCTCAAGGCCACCGACGACGGCGGCGCGGGCCTGTCGCCGGCGACGGCGACCTGGATCGCCGTCATCTACAACGTCGGGGCGATCGTCGGGTGTGTGGTGCTCGGCTCGCTTTCCGACCGGTGGGGGCGAAAAGCGACCATCATCCTCGGCGCGGCGCTCACGCTGCCGCTCATCCCGCTGTTCGCCTTCTCGTCGACGGCATTCTGGCTGTGCGCGGGGTCCGCGCTCATCCAGTTCACGACGCAGGGCGCATGGGGCGCGATCCCTGCGCACCTCAACGAGATGTCGCCGAACGCGATCCGCGGGTTCTACCCCGGTGTCACATATCAACTCGGCAACGTCATCGCGGCGTTCAACCTCCCGATCCAGCAGGCGCTTGCGCCGCACATCGGCTACCCGCTGGCAATGACGTTCACCGTTGCCGGGGCGGCGGTCGCGGTCATCCTGCTCACCGCGTTCGGTCGGCAGGCGAAGGCCATCGACTTCACCTCGGAAGAGAAGCTCGCGGAGGTCAGCACCAATGTCGTCTGAGTCGACGATCGGAATCATCATGAACGGCGTCTCGGGGCGCATGGGGTACCGGCAGCATCTCGTGCGCTCGATCCTCGCGATCCGGGACGCGGGCGGCGTCGCCCTGTCGGACGGGCGCCGGGTGCAGGTGAAGCCGATCCTGGTCGGGCGGCACGAGGACAAGTTGCGCGAGATCGCGGCGCGGCATGACATCGCGGACTGGACGACGAGCCTGGACGCGGCGCTGGCCGACCCGCAGTGGGACGTCTACGCGGATTTCCTCGTCACCGAGGCGCGGGTTCCCGCCATCACGAAGGCCATCGCGGCCGGGAAGGCGGTCTACACCGAGAAGCCGACCGCCGAGAACTTCGAGGACGCGCTCGAGCTCGCCCGGCTCGCGAAGGAGGCCGGGGTCAAGAACGGCGTCGTGCACGACAAGCTCTACCTGCCCGGCCTGCGCAAGCTGAAACGGCTGATCGACGACGGGTTCTTCGGGCGCATCCTGTCGGTGCGCGGCGAGTTCGGCTACTGGGTGTTCCCCGGTGACGGCGTGCCCGCGCAGCGGCCGTCGTGGAACTACCGCGCCGAGGACGGCGGCGGCATCGTGCTCGACATGTTCCCGCACTGGAACTACGTGCTCGAGAACCTGTTCGGCCGCGTCGAGACGGTCTATGCGCAGACGGCGACGCACCTCCCGACCCGCTGGGACGAGCGCGGCCAGGCGTACACCGCCACCGCCGACGACGCCGCCTACGCGATCTTCGGCCTCGCGGGCGGCGTCATCGCCGAGTTCAACTCGAGCTGGGACGTGCGCGTGAACCGCGACGAGCTGCTCGAGCTGCAGGTCGACGGCACAGAGGGGTCGGCCGTCGCCGGCCTGTTCGGCTGCAAGGTGCAGCACCGCTCGGCGACGCCGAGGCCGACGTGGAACCCGGACGTTCCCGACGGCCACGACTACGCCGCCGACTGGCATGAGGTCCCGATCACGCAGGAGTTCGAGAACGGCTTCAAGGTCCAGTGGGAGGAGTTCCTGCGCCACGTCGCTGAGGACGCCCCGAACCGCTACGACTTCCTCGCCGGCGCCCGCGGCGTGCTGCTCGCCGAGAAGGGGCTCGAGTCCGCGGCGACGGGCGCGCGGGTCGAGCTGCCCGAGGTGACGGTATGAGCGAGCTGACGCTGCTCGGTGCCGACGGCTCCGTCGGCCGCGCCGAGCTGAACCCCGCGCCCGCGCTCGCGCGGCCGACTGCACCGCTGCGCAGCCGCGTCGCCTACGCCGCCGCGCACGTCGTGCCGAAGATCCACGCCGACAACACCCCTGGTCAGCCGGCGGATCTCGACTGGGATGCCACGCTGGCCTTCCGCCACCACGTGTGGTCGTGGGGGCTCGGTGTGGCCGACGCGATGGACACCGCACAGCGCAACATGGGCCTCGACCCCGCGGCCACGCGCGAGCTCATCAGCCGCAGCGCGGCCGAGGCGCGGTCGGTTGGTGGCGCGCTCGTGGTGGGGGTCAACACCGACCACGTCGAGGCGGAGCGCATCTCGCTCGGCGAGGTCGTCTCGGCCTACCTCGAGCAGCTCGCCTTCGCGGAAGACCAGGGCGCCGGCGTCGTGCTGATGGCCTCGCGGCACCTCGCGCGCGCCGCGCACGGTCCCGACGACTACCGCCGGGTCTACGACCGCCTGCTCGAGCGGGCGCAGAGCCCCGTCGTGCTGCACTGGCTGGGGGAGGCGTTCGACCCGGAGCTGCGGGGCTACTTCGGCAGCACGGATGCCCAGGCCGCGGCATCCGTTCTCATCGACATCATCGCCGCGCACCCCGAGAAGGTCGCGGGCGTCAAGATGAGCCTGCTCGACGCGCAGAAGGAGATCGCGGTGCGCGCCCGCCTGCCGCGCCCGGCGCGCATGTTCACGGGCGACGACTTCAACTACGTGGGCCTGATCGCGGGGGATGCCCCGAGCGGCGGCCCCGACCAGGAACGGGGCTCGTACTCCGATGCGCTGCTCGGCGCATTCGCCGCGGTGGCCCCGCTCGCATCGGCCGCGATCCAGCGCCTCGACGCGGGCGACCGTGACGGCTACTTCGCCCTGCTCGGGCCGAGCGAGGCGCTGTCGCGTCAGGTGTTCGCCGCGCCCACGTTCTATTACAAGACCGGCGTCGCGTTCCTCTCGTGGCTGAACGGGCATCAGCCCGGCTTCCAGCTGGTCGGCGGCCTGCATTCGGCCCGCTCGCTGCCGCACCTCTCCGAGATCGTGCGGCTCGCGAACGTCGCCGGCGCCCTCGAAGACCCCGAGCTCGCGGCGTCGCGCTGGAACGCGTTCCTCGCGGTCTCGGGCGTCGAGATCCCGCGGACGGTGCTGCTGTGACCCCGCGCCCGCACCCGCGGCTCAGCCTCAATCAGGCCACCATCAAGCACGCCTCGCTCGCCGAGGCGCTCGACGTGGCACGGGGCGCCGGTTATCGCTCGTTCGGCGCGTGGCGCGAGCCCGTCGCCGAGGTGGGCCTCGCGCGGGCGGCCGAGCTCGTGAGAGCATCCGGGCTGCGCATCTCGTCGCTGTGCCGCGCGGGATTCTTCACGGCGCAGCCCGGAGCCGCCCGTGAGAAGGCCCTCGATGACAACCGCCGTGCGATCGACGAGACGGCGGTGCTCGCCGCCGCGGGCGCCCCCGGCTCGCGCGCCGTGCTCGTGCTCGTCGCGGGCGGCCTGCCCGAGGGCGACCGCGACCTCGTCGGGGCGCGCGCCCGGGCCGCCGAGGCCATCGCCGCGCTCGCCGCAGAGGCGGCGGCGGCCGGCGTCACGCTCGCGATCGAGCCGATGCACCCGATCTTCGCCGCCGACCGCGGCGTCGTCTCGACCCTCGGCCAGGCGCTCGACATCGCCGAAGCGGTCGGGCCCGAGATCGGCGTCGTCGTGGACACGTATCACGTCTGGTGGGACCCGGAGCTGCCCGCCCAGCTCGCGCGGGCCGGGGCATCCGGTCGCATCGCGAGCTACCAGGTGTGCGACTGGGTGACGCCGCTGTCGGCCGACACGCTGCTCTCGCGCGGCTACATGGGCAACGGCCACGTCGACTTCGCGCGCATCACGCGGCTGGTGGCGGATGCCGGCTACGGCGGCGACATCGAGGTCGAGGTCTTCCGGCAGGAGATCTGGGACGCGCCCTACGCCGACGTCGCGGCACGTGTTGCGGCGGCGTTCGATCAGGCGGTTGCACCCGCGCTGGGCTGACCGCGACGGTCAGCGGAGGGCGTCGAGCGTGCGCGCGATCCGCTCGAACACGGGCCCGTCGACCGTCACGGAGGCGTGCCGCAGCGCGACCACCGCCGCCCCGACCGTCCCCTCGTCGACGACGTGCACCTCGGCGGCCCCGCCCTCCGAGCCGCGCGTCGCCGCGATGCGGTCGACGAGTGCGTCGTGCTGGGCGAGCGTGCCCCCGCCGAGCACGACGGGCCCCTCGACCGCAGGGTCCGTCACCGTCTCGAGGGTGCGCACGAGCGCGTCGGCGGCGCCGCGCACGATCGCGTCAGCCACGGGGTCGCCCGCCGCCTGGAACGCGAGGCGCGCGAAGCGCGAGAGCTCCACGGGCCGCAGCGCGTACACCGTCTCGACCAGGCGCTGCAGCACGGCGGCGCGGCCCTGCACCTGCGCGCCGTCCGGCGCGAGGCCGAGCGCGGCGAGCACCGCAGCGGTGAGCGCCGTGCGCGGCCCCCTGCCGTCGAGATCGGCCGCGGCGGCACGCGCGACGCGCTCGCCGATCCAGAACCCCGAGCCGTCGTCGCCGAGCAGCCAGCCGAGTCCATCGGCCGCGCGAGCGACCTCGCCGCCCTCGACCCGCACGGCGGTCGCACCTGTGCCGGCGACGAGCGCGTAGCCGTCGGCGCGCCAGGTGCCCGAGCAGAACGTCGCGAGCAGATCGGGAGCGAACGCCACAGGTGCGCGCACGCCGAGTGGCGCGAGCTCAGCCGCGAACAGCTCGGTGCTCGACAGCGCGCTCGCGCCCGCCATCGCGAGCAGAACGGACGCCACCCCGGCGGCGCCCCCGCCCGCCGAGCCGGCCTGTCGCAGCGCGTCGGCCGCCGCCTCTGCCACCGACCGTGCGGCCAGCGCGGGGCCCGCCGAGATCGGATTCCCGCTCGCCGCGCGACCGTAGCCGAGGCATCCGCCCGTCTCATCGACCACGACGCAGCGCGTGCTGGTCCCGCCCGCGTCGACCGCGAGATGAAGTGTCATCGTGCGCCCATCTGCCGCGAGTCGCGGCACAGTATCCGTTACTTACTCGTGACTTCCGATGATTGCCGGCGTAACAAGCCCGCGAATAGTTTTCATGGCAACACGTCAAAGGTGACATGGATTTTCAGTGACGGGATGTCAATGACGGAACTCGCGGCACCATCGAAGCACAGCACGGACGGATTCGGCGTGAGCAGCCGCATCCTGGCCGCGCTGCCCGAGATGTCCGCGGCGATGGCGAAGATCGGGGCGCTGCTGCTGGAGAACCCGGCCGCGCCGCTCGAGCTCTCGATCACCGAGCTCGCCGAGCGCGCGGGCACGTCGCCGGCCACCGTCACCCGCTTCTGCCGGCTGATCGGCTACGCGGGCTACCCGCCCCTGCGCGTCGGAGCGGCCGCCGACCTCGGCCGCTCGAGCGCCGCCACCTGGCAGGCCGACATCGGCCGCGCGTTCGACCCCGCCGACAGCGCAACCGAGGTGCTAACGGCGCTCGTCAGCTCGCACACCGCCGCTCTGCAGTCCACGGCGGCCCAGCTCGACCAGGCGGCCGCCGAGCAGGCGGCGGTCGCGATCGCGCGCAGCGAGCACGTCGACATCTACGGCATCGGCGGCAGCGCGGGACTCGCGACCGAGCTGCAGGCCCGGCTTTACCGCGTCGGCCTCAACGCGCACGTGTGGAGCGAAGTGCACGAGGGGCTGACAAGCGCCGCCATCCAGGGGCCGGGAACCGTCGCGATCGGGATCTCGAACACCGGTCGCACCGCCGAGACGATCGAGATGCTCGAGCTCGCACGCTCGACCGGCGCGCTCGCCGTCGCGATCACGGGCAGCCCCGATTCGCCGCTCGCGGCGATCGCCGACCACCACCTCACCGCCTACGCCCCCGACGCCTACCTGCAGCCCGACGACCTGTCGGCCAAGCACGCCCAGCTGCTCACGATCGATCTGCTCTACCTGCTCGTGGCCCAGCAGGACTTCAGCCGTACCACCGCGATGCTCGCGGCCTCAGCCGCCGCCGTCGCTCCGCACCGACGCACCCTGCGCACGAAAGGAACCACCAGGTCGTGACCGAGCCCACCACCGAATCCCCGACGAATGCCCGGGCGGATGCCCCGACCGACGCCGCCGCCGAGCTGGCGGCCGGCTTCCACCGGCAGGTCAGCGAGCGCATCGACGCGCTGGCCGCCTCGGCCGCGGCCGGCGCCCTCGACCCCGCGATCGCGCTGCTCGCGGCCTCGCTGCAGAACGGGGGCGTGCTGCAGGCATTCGGAACCGGCCACTCGCAGGCCTTCGCGATGGAGATCGCCGGCCGCGCCGGCGGCCTGATCCCGACGCACTCGCTCGCGCTGCGCGATCTCGTGCTGCGGGGGAAGCGCCCTCTCGAGGCGCTGCAGGGGGGAACGATCGAGCGCGACGACAGCGTCGTCGACGACCTCTGGTCGCTCTACGACTTCAGGCCGGCCGATGTCTTCCTGATCGCGTCGAACTCTGGGGTGAACGGCTCGATCGTCGGCCTCGCGCTCAAGGCGAAGGAGGAGGGGCACGCGGTGATCGCCGTTACGAGCCTGCAGCACACGAACGCCGTCACGCCGAAGCACCCGAGCGGCAAGCGCCTCTCCGAGGTGGCCGACGTCGTCATCGACAACCTCGCGCCCTACGGCGACACCACCCTCGAGCTGCCGGGTGGCCTCGGCGTCGGCGCGGTCTCGTCCATCACCGCCGCCTACATCGCGCAGCTGCTGACGATCGGCGCGGCCGCCCGTGTCCAGGCGGCGGGCGAGGTCCCCCCGCTCTTCATCTCCGCCAATATCCCCGAGGGCGACGAGCACAACCACGCCCTGCAGGAAAGGTACGGCGACCGAATCGGCCACCTCGCCTGACCACCGGGGCGCCCTTCCCGCGGGCGCCCGCCCACCCATCGATGACACCCACGCACACCCATCAACCAAGAGTGAAAGGCAGGCAATCATGTCTGAAGAACAAGGCCGCCTGAATCGCCGCACGTTCGTTCGCGGCGCCCTGGCCACCGCTGTGTTCCTGCCGCTGGCCGGAACCCTCGCCTCCTGCGCCGCGCCGAGCGGCGGCGGAGACACCGCGAAGTCCGGCAGCAAGTCGGCGAAGAATCCGTTCGGCCTCGCCGACACCGCGTCGATCGAAGCGGTCATCTTCAACGGCGGCTACGGCTACGACTACGTGCAGTTCGCCGCAGACCAGGTCAAGAAGAAGTTCTCGAAGACCACCATCAAGGTGAGCCCGTCGACGCAGATCGCCCAGCAGCTGCAGCCGCGCTTCGTCGGCGGCAACCCGCCGGACCTCATCGACAACTCGGGTGCGAACAACATCGGCTTCAACACGATCGCCGACCAGCTCTCGACGCTCGACGACGTCTTCGAGGCCGAGAACTACGAGGGCACCAAGATCGCCGACACCCTCTACCCCGCGGTCAAGGCGCCTGGCACCTTCTCGGGCAAGTTCGTCGCCCTGAACTACGTGATGACCGTCTACGGCATGTGGTACTCGGCCTCGCTGTATGAGGAGAACGGCTGGGAGCCGCCGAAGACCTGGGACGACGCGCTCGACCTCGGCGCGAAGGCCAAGGCCGCGGGCAAGTACCTCTTCGTCTGGGGCAAGGAGGCCGCGACCTACTACCTCACGATGGCGCTCGACTCGGCCATCAAGGAGGGCGGCGACCAGGTGCGCCTCGACCTCGAGAACCTGAAGCCGAAGGCGTGGTCGGCGCCCGAGATCCAGAGCGTGTTCAAGGCGCTCGAGACGGCGGTCAAGAGCGGCTACTTCGTTCCGGGCGGCGCGGGCACGCAGTTCACCGCTGCGCAGGCCAAGTGGAGCAACGACCAGCAGGCGATCCTCTACCCGTCGGGCGGCTGGATCGAGAACGAGATGAAGAAGGCCACCAAGGACGGCTTCAAGATGACCGGCGCCCCGACGCCGACCGTCTCGAGCAGCCCGAAGCTGCCCTATGAGGCGCTGCGCTCGGCGGCGGGCGAGCCGTTCATCGTTCCGAAGCAGGGCAAGAGCCCGGCCGGCGGCAAGGAGATCCTGCGCGCCATGCTCTCGAAGGAGGCGGCCACCAACTTCTCGAAGACCCGCCTCGCACCGACGATCGTCAAGGGCCTCGTGCCCGACGACGGCTTCGGCTCGACCGCCCTCGTCTCGCAGACGAAGATGCTGGATGCCGCAGGCGACAACGTCTTCAACTACCAGTTCCTCGACTACTACGGCATGAACCAGGACCAGCTGGTGGTCTGGAACTCGTTCCTGTCAGGGCAGACCGACACGGCGGGCCTGACCAAGGGCATGCAGGACATCAGCGACAAGGTCGCCGCCGACTCCTCCGTCCCCAAGCTGAAGGTGACGAACTGAGTATGACGAGCACGACGACGACGCCGGGCGGCGGGGCGACCGCCGCCGCCCGGCGTCGCCGGCCTCGGCCGAGCTGGAACCGGATCAGCTTCATGCTGGTCTTCCTCGTGCTGCCTCTGGCGATCTTCGTGATCTTCGTGGTCTCGCCGTTCGTCCAGGCGCTGTACTACTCGCTGACCGACTGGACCGGCTTCTCGCCCAACATGAACTTCGTCGGGCTCTCGAACTTCGTGAAGCTCTTCCACGACACGACCTTCCTCAAGGCGCTGCGCAACAACGCGCTCCTCGCGCTCGTCGTGCCGTTCGTGACGATCGTGGTGGCGCTCGTCATCGCCATCGTCGTCACGGTGGGCGGCCCCAGCCGGGGCACCATCCGCGGCATCCGCGGCGCAGGGTTCTACCGCGTCGTCTCGTTCTTCCCCTACTGCGTTCCCGCGATCGTGATCGGCCTCATCTGGGCGCAGGTCTACGACCCGGCGGCCGGCCTGCTGAACGGATTCCTGACCGGCATCGGCCTCTCGGGGTTCGAGAACTTCGCGTGGCTCGGCGTCGTCGCGACCGCCATGCCCGCCTCGATGTGGGTCATCATCTGGAGCTTCATCGGCTTCTACACCGTGCTCTTCGTCGCCGCGATCAAGGGCGTGCCGTCTGAGCTGCTCGAGGCGGCCCGCATCGACGGCGCCGGCCGTTTCCGCACGGCGATCTCGGTGACCGTGCCGATGATCCGCGACAACGTGCAGACCGCCTATATCTACCTCGGCATCGCCGCGCTCGACGCCTTCGTCTACATGCAGGCGATGAACCCGGGCGGCGGCCCCGACAACACCACTCTCACCATGAGCCAGGAGCTCTTCACCGTCGCCTTCCGCAAGGGGCAGTTCGGCTACGCCACCGCCATGGGCGTCGTGCTCGCGGCCGTGACGCTGCTGTTCGCGGCGCTCGTGTTCACGGTCAACCGGCTGACCGGCGGCGGCGACGACACCGGCCGCGCGAAGCGCGCCACTGCCGCGCCCGCACCCGCGGCGGCGGCGCCGAGCGCCGCCGCCGCCCCGATCCAGAGAGGAGTGAGCGGATGACCGCCACCAGGGCCGCCGAGTCGCCGATCACCGTTCGGCTGCGGCTGAGCGCCCGGAGGGCCGACCGGGGCGATACCGCCGTGGCATCCGTCTCTCACGTCCTCCTCGTCATCTGGTCGATCGTCGTGATCGTCCCGTTCCTGTGGGTCTTCCTGTCGTCGTTCAAGACGACGAAGGAGATCCTGTCGTCGCCGTTCTCGCTGCCGGCGCACTGGCAGTTCGACAACTATGTGCACGCGTGGACGGATGCCGGCATCGGCCGCTTCTTCCTCAACACCGTGATCGTGGTGGGCTTCGCGCTGGTGATCGTGATGCTGCTCGGGGCCATGTGCGCCTATGTGCTCGCGCGGTTCGAGTTCCCCGGAAACCGGGTCATCTACTACGCGATGCTCGCGGGCCTCACCTTCCCGGTGTTCCTCGCAATCGTTCCGCTGTTCTTCATCCTGCGGAACTCGGGGCTGCTCAACACGCTGCCGGGGCTGATCCTCACCTATGTCGCGTTCGCGCTGCCGTTCACGGTGTTCTTCCTCTACTCCTTCTTCAAGTCGCTGCCGGAGGACGTCTACGAGGCGGCGCTGATCGACGGGGCGGGCGACTGGCGCGCGTTCTTCCAGGTCATGCTTCCGATGGCGCGGCCCGGGCTGGCCTCCGTGGCGATCTTCAACTTCCTCGGTCTCTGGAACCAGTTCCTGCTGCCCGTCGCGCTGAACACCGACCAGAGCAGGTACGTGCTGACGCAGGGAATGGCGTCGTTCGCCTCGCAGGCGGGCTACGCCGTCGACTTCGGGGCGCTGTTCGCGGGCGTGGTGATGACCGTCGTTCCCGTGCTCGTCGTCTACGTGATCTTCCAGCGCACGCTCGAGGGGTCGGTGTCGTCCGGCACGTTCCGCTGAGCGGCGACTCCAGCGACATCCTCATCATCGGCGGCGGCATCGCCGGGCTGTCGCTCGCCGCGGCAATCGGGCCGCGCGCCTCGGTGCGCCTGCTCGAGCAGGAGCCCGGGCTCGCGTAGCACACGAGCTCCCGCTCGGCCCGGCAGATGCAGCCGAGCTACGGCCCAGAGCCGGTGCGCGTGCTCACCGAGCTGTCGATCGCGCTGGTGCGCGACATCGAGCGCCGCCTCGGCACACCGCTGCTGCGACCGCGCCCGCTGTACTGGCTCGCACTCGATGAGCAGGTCGACCTCGCCGCGCTCGCCGCGACCGCGCCCGGCCTGCGCAGCGTGCCGGCCGCCGAGCCGGCCGAGCGACTGCCGATCCTGCGGCGCGAGCGAGTGTGCGGTGCCCTGCTCGACAGCGCGGCGCACGAGGTCGACGTGCCCTGTCTGCTCGCCTGGTACGAGAGCGAGGCGCGGCGTGCGGGCGCCGAGATCGTGACGGATGCCCGAGTGTCGGTGCTCGGCAGAGAGGACGGCATCTGGGGCGCCACGGTTGGGGACCGTCGCTTCTCGGCGCCGGTCGTCGTGGACGCCGCCGGTGCGTGGGCGGACCGGGTGGCCGCGCTCGCCGGGGTGCAGCCCGGCGGGCTGACCCCGCTGCGCCGCACCGTCGCCGTCGCCCAGATCGACGCGCCGGTCGACCCGCACTGGCCGATGGTCAACGACGCGGCCGGCTCGCTCTACTTCCGCGCGGACGGCGAGCGGCTGCTGACCTCGCCCGCTCGAGGATGTCGTCGCCGAGCCGCACGACGCCCAGCCGCTGCCCGAGGTGGTGGCACGGGCCGCCGACCGGCTGTGCGCGGTGATCGCGCCGGAGCTCGAGGTCGTCGCCTTGTGGACGGGGCTGCGCACCGGGGCGCCCGACGGCGTACCCGTCGTCGGCTTCGACGCCGACGCGCCGGGCTTCTTCTGGCTCGCGGGGCAGAGTGGCTACGGCATCCAAACGTCTGCGGCGTTCGGGATGCTCGCCGCGGCGGCGCTGCTCGATCGGCCCACGGAGGTGGGGCCAGCGGCGGATGCGGCGTTCGCGGCGCTCGCGCCCACCCGCTTCGGCGATGCGTCGCCCGGGGGACCCGCCGCCTGAGCCGAAGCGGCCCCGGCGGCCCGAGGGTCGAGTCGCCCGCCCTCGTGGGGTGTCTGATTGGCACGCGGCCCCCTGGTTAGGTTAGCCTGCCCTTACCATGACCGAAAAACGCCGTGGCCGCCGTGCGGCGCTGCTCATCGTGGTTCTCGCGGTCCTCGCCGCGGCAGCCGTTCTCAGCCTGATGGTCGGGCGCCAGCCGCTGCCGCCCGCTGCCGCCCTGCGGGCGCTCTTCCGGGCCGGTCCGTCCGACGCGATCGACATCGTGCGCGGCTTGCGGCTCGACCGCACGATCGTCGCGCTCGTCGTCGGCGCAGCGCTCGGCGGTGCCGGCGCCCTCATGCAGGCGCTCACGCGGAACCCGCTCGCGGACCCCGGCCTGCTCGGCGTGAACGCCGGTGCGGCGGCGGCGGTCGTGACGGGCTTCGCGGTCTTCGGCATCTCCGGCCGCTTCTCGCAGATGTGGCTCGCGCTCGTCGGCGCAGCGATCGTCTCCGTCGCGGTGTACACCATCGGCTCGCGGGGCCGCGCGGCGGCGACGCCCGCCCGGCTCGCCCTCTCCGGCGCCGCCGTGAGCGCCGTGCTGCTCGCCTACATCAACGCACTCGCTCTGAGCGACCAGAGCAACTACGACGCCATGCGCTTCTGGGCGGTCGGCTCGGTCGTCAACAGAGGGCTCGACACCCTCGCCGCGGCGCTGCCGTTCATCGTGGCCGGAACCGCGCTGGCGCTCATCGTCACGCCGGGTCTGAACGCGCTCGCCCTCGGCGAGGACGCCGGGCGCTCGCTCGGCCTGCGCGTGGGGCGCGTGCGGCTGCTGACCGCAGTCGCGGTCACCCTGCTGTGCGGGGCGGCCACCGCCGTCGCCGGACCCATTGGCTTCCTCGGGCTCACGGTTCCGCACATCGTGCGCGGGCTGATCGGGCCCGACCAGCGCGCCGTCGTGCCGCTCTCGATGCTCATGGCGTCCGCGCTGCTGGTGCTCGCCGACACCGCCGGCCGGGTCGTCGGAACCGGGCGCGAGATCGAGGCCGGGATCATGACCGCCGTTCTCGGCGGCCCGGTCTTCGTCGCGCTCGTGCGCCGCCGGAAGCTGGTGGCGCTGTGACCGTTCTCTCGCGCGGCCCCGAGCGCACGCGCGTGGCCAGGCTCGGCCCGGCCACGGCGCTGTGGCGCCCGCGCACCGTCGTCGTGTGTGCTCTGCTGCTGCTCGCCCTCGCGGTGGCGCTGCTCGTGGCACTCTCCGTCAGCGTCAACTTCGTGCCGCCGGCACGGGTGATCGCGACCGTCTTCGGCCACGGGACGCCCGCGGAGCGCCTGATCGTCGGCGAGCTGCGGATGCCGCGCGCACTCGTCGGCGCCGTCGTCGGCCTCGCCCTCGGTCTCTCGGGCGCGCTGTTCCAGTCGGTGACGCGCAACCCGCTGGGCAGCCCCGACGTGATCGGCTTCGACACGGGAGCCGCGACCGGGGCACTCGTGGCCATGCTGTTCGCGGGCGGCGGCGTCGTGCCCACCTCGGTGAGCGCGGTCCTCGGCGGCGTCTGCACCGCGGTGCTCGTGCTGCTGCTCGCGCAGCGCGGCCGATCGGTGGCGCCGCTGCGGCTGGTGCTCGTGGGAATCGGCATCGGCGCGACCCTCGCCGCCGTGAACTCGATGCTGATCGTCGGTGCGCAGGTCTACGACGCGCAGAGCGCGGCCGTCTGGCTCGTCGGCAATCTCGCGGGCCGCGGCTGGGATCGCCTGGTCGTGCTGGGGCCCGTCGTGGCCGTCGCGCTGGTGCTCGCACTTCTTGTCGGTCGCTCGCTCGCCGTGGCCGAGTTCGCCGACGACCGGGCCGCGAGCCTCGGCGTCGCGCCGGACCGGGTGCGGCTGCTCGCGGTCGGCATCGGGGTGCTGCTGGCCTCCGCCGCCGTCGCGACCGCGGGGCCGATCGCGTTCATCGCCCTCGCGGCGCCGCAGGTGGCCAGGCGCCTCACCCGGGCGACCGGGCCGAACCTGCTCGCCTCCGGTCTCACCGGCGCGGTCTTCCTGGTGCTCACCGACTGGGCGGCCCGCGAGGCGTTCCAGCCCAGGCAGCTGCCGGTCGGCGTGCTCACCGGCGTCGTCGGCGGCCTGTATCTCATCTGGCTGCTGGGGCGCGAGTGGGGCGCGAGTCGCCCAGGCGCCGCGCGCGGGGGCCGGCTGTGACCGCGTCCACCGAGCAGTCCGCTCGCCGCCGCCCCCGAACCGCTCCGAAAGGAATCCGCCCGTGACGCTCGCGCCGCGCCTTGCCGCAGAGGCCATCTCACTGGGCTACGACGGCCGCACCATCGTCGACGCCCTCGACCTTGCCGTTCCCGACGGCTCGTTCACCGTGATCGTGGGCGCCAATGGCAGCGGCAAGTCGACGCTGCTGCGCGGGCTCGCCCGCCTGCTCAAGCCGGAGGGCGGCCGGGTCCTGCTCGACGGACGGGCGATCCACAGCTATCCGCCGAAGGAGGCGGCGCGGCGGATCGGCCTGCTGCCGCAGTCGCAGGCGGCGCCGGACGGCATCGCGGTGATCGATCTGGTCGCCCGGGGGCGGTACCCGCATCAATCGCTGCTTCGGCAGTGGTCGCCCGCCGACGAGGAGGCGGTGCGCCTCGCCCTCGAGCTGACCGACACGGCGGCGCTCGCCGGCAGTCTCTTCGACGAGCTCTCCGGCGGCCAGCGCCAGCGCGTCTGGCTCGCCATGGCGCTCGCGCAGCAGACCGACATCCTGCTGCTTGACGAGCCGACCACCTTCCTCGACGTCTCGCACCAGCTCGACGTGCTCGATCTGTGCGCGCGGCTGCGGGTCGAGCGCGGCCACACGATGGTCGCGGTGCTGCACGATCTGAGCCTCGCCGCCCGCTATGCGACCCACCTCGTCGCCATGAAGGGCGGCGCAGTGGTGGCAGCGGGGCCGCCGAGCGAGATCGTCACGCCCGAGATCGTCGAGCAGGTCTTCGGCCTGCCCTGCCGCGTCATCACTGACCCCGAGTCCGGCACGCCGCTCGTCGTGCCGAGGCACCGGATCATCGCTCCACCCTCCCGCCCTACCGACTCAGAAGGAGAACTCTGAACATGCACCGCCGAACCGCCGCCCTCGCGGCAATCGCTGTGGCCGCGGCCGCTGCGCTGACGCTTGCCGGCTGCAGCAGCCCCGGCTCGTCCGACAGGGGCAGCAGCACGAAGTCGAGCGCAGCGCCCACCGGCCCGTTCGACTACACCGATGCGCGCGGCCAGAAGGTCCACCTCGACACCGTGCCGACGAAAGTCGTCGCACAGAGCAGTGTCGCCGCCGCCCTGTGGGACGACGGCTATCACGTCGCGGGCGCCTACGGCGAGCTGACGCCGGTCGACGGCAAGCTCAGCTACCAGGCGGGCAGCCTCGACCTCGACAAGATCACGGTGCTCGGCAAGACCTACGGCGAGTTCGACACCGAGAAGTACGGTCTGATGAACCCGCAGCTGCTGATCGACTCGAGCTTCGACGGCAAGTCGCTGTGGTACGTCCCGGCCGAGCAGTCCAAGCAGATCCTGTCGCTCGCCCCCTCGATCGGTCTGCCGGGCACCTTCCCCGACACGACCACCGCGATCACGACCTACCTCGGTCTGGCGGGCAAGCTGGGCGCCGACACCACGAGCCCGGCGCTGACGAGCGCGAAGTCGGACTACGACGCCGCTCTGAAGGAGATCGCCACCGTCTCCGCGAAGTCGGGGCTCAAGGTCGCGATCATGTCGGGCGACACCGACAGCCTCTATGTCGTCGACCCGAAGAACCTCTCAGAGGCGGCGACCCTGACCTCGAACGGCCTCGACGTGATCGCCCCCGAGAAGCACACGAGCGACACCTTCCAGCAGTACAGCTGGGAGCAGGCATCCGATTTCGCCGATGCCGACGTGATCCTGTTTGACCAGCGCATCTACGGCGACTTCAAATCCGACCTGGCCAAGATCCCCACCTGGACGAGCCTGCCCGCGGTCAAGGCGGGCCAGGTCTACCCCTGGTACGCCGCCGCGCCTTACTCGTACAAGTCCTACGCGAAGATCTTCCAGCAGCTGGCCGACGAGCTGAAGGCGGCGAAGAAGGTCGGCTGAGCGTCAGCCGCGCATCGCCACACCGCGGCGCCAGTAGCCCATGAACGCCACCTGGTCGCGAGCGACACCGAGCTCGCGCACTAGGTGGCGTCTCAGTGTGGTCACGACGCCGCTCTCGCCCGCGATCCACGCATAGAGACCGGGGATGCCGGCACCGTCGACCCGCGTCACGGTGTCGCGGCTCGGGCGGCGCGCGGTGTCCCACACCGCCTCTGCGGCCTCCGTCGGGGCGAGGGAGCCGGATCCGCCGAGGTGGGCGATCACGGCGGGGATCAGCTCGCACCCGACGGCACCGCCGTCTCTGGGCAGCCAGACGAGCTCGACGCCGGCCGGGGCCTCGATCGCGGCGACGTCCGTGCTGAGCGGCACCTCGATCAGGTCTGTACCGCGGGCATGGGCGGGAAGGTCGCCGAGGATCCGGCAGATCGCCGGAAGAGCGGTCTCGTCGCCGGACAGCAGCAGGCGCTCTGCCGCCCCCCGGGGCGAACTCGATGCCCTGCGACGGGGTGCCGCGCCGCGGGCGATGAACACCAGCCGGTCGCCGACCGCCGCGTCGGCCGCCCAGCTGGAGGCGGGGCCGGTCGCGCCCGGCGAGAGGTGCAGCACGAAGTCGATCACCCCCCCCGGGTGCTCGCGCCCGACCCGGTCACCTCGCGCACCGAGTAGGTCCGCATGGTTCCGCGGCGGTCCTCGGGAAGCGCGAGCCACGCCTCGTACCAGGTGCCCGCCTCGGGGTCGAGCTCGGGCAGGGCGCCCGCAGCCGTCGGGAAGATGAGCTTGACGTGCTGGTCGAAGACGCCGCCCTCGGTGCGGAACTCCGCAAGATCGGGCCCCGGCGAACTCGACGCGGACGAAACTGGGCGTCGGCCGGCTGACTGCGACGGCCGTGACGGTGCTCACGAGCGACCAGAACTGCCTCACGCGCTCAGAGCTCCGTGACGAAGAGGTGGGCTGTGACGTCGTGCGGGATCGCGATGACGACTCCGTCGGGTCGCGCGGCATGCACAGCGGGGCCGTGCGTGCTCAGCGTGTACACGCTGCCAGGCATGACTCCGTCGCGCCGCAGCCGGGCGAGTGCGTCGGGGTCGGCCTGCAGCGGCTCCCCGATCCAGTCGGGTCTGCCCGTGATGGGGTGGGCGGCGGCGAGGGCGCGCACGAGGTTGGCCTGATCGGGCGCGGGTGCGCGGTCCGCCGAGAGCGGATTGCCGTAGGGCGTGGTCGCCGGCTGGTCGAGCAGCTCGGTGAGCAGCACCTCGACGCGGTCGCTCATCACATGCTCCCAGCGGCATGCCTAAGCTAAACCGCCGCGGCCGTCACGATGCGCACCGGGCCGAAGCATCCCGGGTGGAAGCACGGCAGACTGAGGCCGTGCGTCTTGTCATCGCCCCCGACTCCTTCAAAGGCTCTCTGACCGCGCGCGAGGCGGCCGAGGCGATCCGCGACGGCTGGCTGTCGGTGCGGCCGGGCGACCAGCCGGTGCTCGCGCCGATGGCCGACGGCGGCGAGGGCAGCCTCGACGCGTTCGAGGCCGCCGTGCCCGGGGCCCGACGCGAGCCGGTCATGGCGGTCGGCCCCGACGACCAGCCCGTGCTCGCGCACTGGCTGCGGTTGCCGCCTGCGCCCGGGCTGCCCGGCGGAACCGGCGTCGTCGAGCTCGCCGCGACGAGCGGGCTCCCGCTGATGCGCAACGGTCTGCGCCCCTTCGACGCGCACACCTTCGGCCTCGGCCAGGCGATCGCGGCGGCGCTCACGCTCGGCGTCTCGCGCCTGCTGATCGCGGTCGGCGGCAGCGCGTCGACCGACGGGGGAGTCGGCGCCCTCACCGCGATGGGGGCGAGGCTGACGGATGCCGCTGGAGCACCCGTTCCCTACGGGAATCTCGGCGCTGCCCGAGTCGCGCGGGTCTCCTTCGACGACATCGTTCCCCTGCCGCCCGCCGGCGCCGTCGTGCTCACCGACGTCGACAACCCCCTGCTCGGCCCGCGCGGGGCAGCCGCCGTCTTCGGGCCTCAGAAGGGGGCGAGCTCAGACGCCGCGGTGCGCGCGCTCGAGGGCAGCCTCGCGCACTTCGCCGAGGTGGTGCCGGGCGGGCGACGGCTCGCGAAGCTGCCGGGGGCGGGCGCTGCCGGGGGTGTGGCGTTCGGGCTGCTCGCGTGGGGTGCGACACTGTCGCCCGGTGCGCCCGCCGTCGCCGAGGCGCTGCGCCTTGCCGAGACGATCGGCGGCGCCGACCTCGTGATCACGGGGGAGGGGCGCTTCGACGGCCAGTCCGAGGCGGGCAAGGCGCCGACGCAGGTTGCGGCTGTGGCGCGTGCCGCCGGGGTGCCGACCGCTCTCGTGGCGGGTGCGGTCGAGGCATCCGTCGCCGCGTTCGCCGCCGCCGCCTCGCTCACCGAGCTGGCGGGGTCGACCGACGCCGCGCTGGCCGAGCCGGCCCGCTGGGCGTTCGCCGCAGGGGCCGCGCTCGCGCAGCGGGTGTGACGCGAACGGGGGCAGACCCGTGGATCTGCCCCCTGATCGGCTGAATTATCCTCAGGTGTGGGAAACCTGGGGATATCTCAGTGTCTGTGCTGTTCCTATGACGCCGCCGGAGCGCTCAGAAGCGCGTCCGCGTAGCGGTGGTACTGGGCCGCGATCTCAGGTCGGAAGTCGCGCTCGGGCGAGGCCGACATCGAGACGGCCCATGACGGGCGCTCTCCGGTCAGGGCCCACGCGGCCTGCACGGCGCCGCCGTCGGCGACGTACTCGCCGGGCTCGGGAACGACGACGGGTGCGTCGAACACCTGCGCCGCGACGGCCTGCACGGCGGGGTTCTGCGCCGCGCCGCCGATGAGCAGCACGCGACTCACCTCGACCCCGACGCCGCGCACCGCGTCGAGCCCCGCACCGAGACCCGAGAGCATTCCCTCGATCGACGCGCGGGCGAGGTTCTCGCGCGTGGTCGACGCGATCGACAGCCCGTGCAGGCTGGCCTTCGCCTGGGGCAGGTTCGGGGTGCGCTCGCCCTCGAAGTACGGCACGAGCACCACGCCGTCGCTGCCCGGCTTCGCCGCGAGGGCGAGGCGCGACAGCTCGTCGAAGTCGACGCCGAGCAGCTGCGAGGTCGAGACGAGCACGCGCGCGGCGTTGAGGGTGACGACGATCGGCAGGTAGTGGCCGGATGCGTCGGCGAAGCCCGCGACCGTGCCGGTGGCGTCCGCGCTCGGCTGGTCGGCGACGGCGAACACCGTGCCGCTCGTGCCGAGCGAGACGACGACGTCGCCCGAGGCGGCGCCGAGACCGAGAGCGGCGCCCGCGTTGTCGCCCGCGCCGGGGCCGACGAGCACGCCCGCAGGCGTCGTGCCCGCGGCCTCGCCGGGGCCGAGCACGCGGGGCAGAACCACGTCGCGGCGGCCGAGCGCGCGCTCGAGCAGGTCGAGGTCGTAGTCGTTCGTGAAGGGCGACCAGTAGGCGGTGCCCGAGGCATCCGAGCGGTCGGTCGTCAGCGCGTCGAGCACCGGCCCGAGCGGCGACTCGCCCGCGGGTCCGTAGCCGAGCAGACGCCAGGTCAGCCAGTCGTGCGGCAGCGCGACAGCGGCAACGCGGGCGGCGTTCTCCGGTTCGTTGTCCTTCAGCCAGCGCAGCTTGGTGGCGGTGAACGACGCGACCGGCACGAGGCCGGCGCGCTGTGCGTAGCCTTCGGCACCGAGCTCGTCGGTCAGCGCCGCGGCGGCAGCGGCCGAGCGGGTGTCGTTCCACAGCAGCGCGGGGCGGATCACCCTGCCCTCCGCATCGAGCACGACCATGCCGTGCTGCTGACCGGCGATCGAGATGGCGGCGACGTCGCCGATGCCCCCGGCGGCAGCGATGGCCTCACCGAGCGCTGACCACCACGCGGCCGGGTCGACCTCGGTGCCGTCGGGGTGGGAAGCGCGGCCGGTGCGCACGAGCGCACCGGTCTCCAGGTCGCGGATGACGACCTTGCAGGACTGCGTCGACGAGTCGACGCCGGCGACCAAGGGCACGGGAACTTCCTTCCAGGAGAGAGAGGTGACGGCAGCCGGGTCTGCCTCGGCAACCCGGCTGCCGCCTATGAGCGCGCGGCTAAAAGCCGCACTGCGGCTTTTAGCCGCGCGCTCCGAGCAGGTGCTCGGTGGCCAGCTGCTGCAGGCGGACGAAGCCGAAGCCCTTGCCGCCCAGGTAGGCGTCGGTGTCGAAGTCCTCCCACGCGGAGCGGTCGGCCTTGATCGTCTCGATCGTCTCGCCCGGGTTGAGGGTGCTCTGCTCGAGCTCGAAGACCTTGGCGGCCTCGAGCGCAGCCTGCACCTCGGGGTCGGCGCGGAATGCGTCGGCGCGCTCCTTGAGCAGCAGGTAGGTCTGCATGTTGGCCTTCGCCGACTCCCAGACGCCGTTCTCGTCCTCGGTGCGGCTCGGCTTGTAGTCGAAGTGACGGGGGCCGGTGTAGGCCGGGCCGCCGTTCACGCCGCCGTGCTCGAGCAGGTCGACCAGCGCGAAGGCGTTGTGCAGGTCGCCGTGGCCGAAGGCCAGGTCCTGGTCGTACTTGATCGAGCGCTGCCCGTTCAGGTCGATGTGGAAGAGCTTGCCGTGGTACAGCGCCTGCGCGACACCCGAGGTGAAGTTGAGGCCCGCCATGGTCTCGTGGCCGACCTCGGGGTTGAGGCCGACGAGCTCGGGGTGCTCGAGCGAGTCGATGAACGCGATCGCGTGGCCGAGCGTCGGCAGCAGGATGTCGCCGCGGGGCTCGTTGGGCTTCGGCTCGATCGCGAACTTGATGTCCCAGCCCTGCGAGAGGACGTAGTCGCCGAGGAAGTCGACGGCCTCCTTGTAGCGGGCGAGCGCGGCCTGGATGTTCTTGGCCGAGTCGTACTCGGCGCCCTCGCGGCCGCCCCACATGACGAAGGTCTTCGCGCCGAGCTCGACACCGAGCTCGAGCTGGCGCAGGATCTTGCGGATCGTGTAGCGACGCACCTGGCGGTCGTTCGAGGTGACGCCGCCGTCCTTGAAGACGGGGGCGGAGAAGGTGTTCGTCGTGACCATCGGCACGATGAGGCCGGTCTCGTCGAGCGACTTCTTCAGGCGGTCGATGTAGCTCTGGCGCTCGGCGTCCGACGAGCCGAACGGGAACAGGTCGTCGTCGTGGAACGTGAGGCCGTAGGCGCCGAGCTCGGCGAGCTTCTCAACGACGTGCTCGATCTCGAACGGCTTGCGCGTCGGGCCACCGAACGGGTCGGTGCCGTTGTAGCCCACGGTCCAGAGACCGAACGAGAACTTGTCCTCGCGAGTGGGGGTGAGAGTCATCGTGCTTGTCCTTCAACTTCCATGGTGAGGTGGACGGAGTGATTTTGTTGTTGCGATAAACATATCGCGGATCGGGGCGAAGTGCCACCGGCCGACACCTCGTAATCGCCTGCGAATCCGCGCAGGCGGAAACGCCCGTCGGCATCGGTGCGCACGGGGGTCGCCGGCAACCACCACTCGCCCTTGATCAGCGCGTGCAGCGCGTCGTAGCCCGGCTTCGGGCTGCCGTCGGCGCGCACCAGCCCGATCGGCGCGCCGAGCCATGCGCCGGCATCCGTGATGCCCCAGTACGTGATCGACGCGACCTGCGGGTGCGAGACGAGCGAGCGGTAATGGCGCGCGAGCTCGTCCGCCTGACGCGCCTCGCCCTCGGGCGTCGACGGCCACGATGCGATCCGGTAGTCGTTCAGGTCGACGATCTCGGCCGGCATGAGGTGGCCCGAGACCAGCGAGTTCTCGGTGAGGTGCAGCGGCAGGCCGTAGCGCGCGAAGCGGTCGATCATCGCGAGCATCGTCTCTTCGCCCCAGTAGCCCTGATGCATGTGCGTCTGCAGGCCGATCGCGTCGATCTGGATGCCCGCCTCGAGCACGCCCTCGATGAGGCACTCGTACGCGCTCGACAGATCGAAGTCGTTGATCAGCAGAGTCGCGTTCGGGTTGGTCGCCCGCGCCTCCTCGAACGCCATGCGGATCATCGGGATGCGCCCCTTGGCGCGCGCGAGCGGCGTGATCGCATTGTCGCCGTTCTCGAACACCGGCATGATGACGGCCTCGTTGATCGCGTCCCACGTGTCGATGAGGCCGGCGAAGTCGGCGATCTCGCGCCGGATTCGCTCGCGCTGCAGCCGCTCGACCTCGTCGAGCGGCTTGCCGAGCAGCCAGTCGGGCTGCACGGTGTGCCAGACGAGCGGATGCCCCTTGAGCGACACCCCGCGCTCGCGCAGGAATCGCGCCGTGTTCGCGAGGCCCTCGGTGTCGGGCTCGCCCTCGAGCGGCTCGAAGCGACCCCAGTAGAACGGCAGGGTCGCCCAGTTGAACAGCTCGGTGTAGAGCTCGGCGAGCTCGAGGTCGCCCTCGGTGCCGCCGCCGTTCGCCAGGTCGATGAAGTCGAAGCCGATGTTGCCGAACCCGAAGGCGTGTCGCGTCTGCGAGACGGTGACGTCGGTGTCGGCGAGCGGACGCCCGCTCGGATCGGTGAGGGTGACGACGGCCTCTCCCAGGCGATGGCTGGGCTGGGTGGCACGGCAGGAAGCGAGCTGCATCGGCGGCGATGACTCCTCAAATCGCTGGGGGTTGCGCGCCGAACGTATCACCGCGCGACGACGGCAGAAAGGGTGCTCGGCCCCCACCGGGTCAGTGCGCGGGCGGCGGAGCGGTGGTCTCGCGCACGACGAGCTCCGAGCGCAGGTGCTCGTGCCGGGTGCCGGACTCCTCGCCGCTCAGCTGCTCCACGAGCATCTTCAGGGCGGTCGCCCCCATCTGATGCAGCGGCTGCGCGATGGTCGTGAGACGCGGCATGGTGCTGGTGGCGTCGGGGATGTCGTCGAAGCCGACGATCGACAGCTCGCCCGGCACGTCGATGCGGAGCTCGCGGGCCGCATCGAGCGCGCCGAGGGCCGACAGGTCGTTCGCGGCGAAGATCGCGGTCGGCCGCTCGACGCGGTCGAGCAGGTCGAGGGCGCCGACGCGGCCCGTGCTGCGCTGATAGTCGCCGTCGATCACGAGCGAGGGGTCGAAGGGGATGCCGGCCTGCTCGAGGCAGCGGCGGTAGCCCTCTTCGCGGCGATGCGACGACTCGAGGTCGGCGCGGCCGCGCAGGTGCGCGATGCGACGGTGACCGAGCGAGATGAGGTGCTCGACCGCGGCGCGGGCGCCGCCGACGTTGTCGGCATCGACGGTCGAGGGGCCGCCGCGGCCCGTGTGCGGGTCGATCGCCACAACGGGGATCGGCGTGTCGGTGGCCACCGCGGTGGGCGTGACGAGGATCGCGCCGTCGATCAGGGTGCCGGCGAGTCGCGAGAGCGAGCGGCGCTCCCAGCCGACCGGGGGAGCGTCGCCGCCCACCCAGCCGGAGTGAGCGAGCAGCTCGTAGCCCGTGCCGTGCGCCGCGGCGCCGATGCCCTTGAGCAGCTCGGCGGAGTACGGCTCGAACTCGGTGACGAGCACCCCGATCACATTGGTGCGGCTGCGGCGCAGGCTGCTCGCGATGAGCGACGTCTCGTAGCCGAGCTCGTTGACGACGGCCATGACGCGCGCGTAGGTCGCGGGCGCGACGCCGTAGCGGGAGTTCACGACCTTCGAGACGGTGGCGACGGAGACGCCTGCTGCGCGTGCGACGTCGGTGATCGTCACCCGTCCCAAAACAGGGGGGACGCCAGCATCCACGCTCATGCAGAACAACGTAGCGCAAGCCTGAGAGTCGCTCACAGCAAAGGCGAGTACGGATATAAAACGTTATCGACATCGTTTGACAACGGGTGTCGAGATCACGGATGCTTTTAGCCGCGGTCGCAACAAACCCTGCACTACCCCGCAAACATCGCCGTCGCAGTCCATCGCGGCGGGGTGTTCACCACAGCGTCAATGACGACAACACAAGGAGTGTTTCCACAATGATGAGGAAAGCAACGGGCGCGGCAGTCGTCGCGCTTGGGCTGGGCGTCGTCCTGGCCGCCACCGGCTGCGCCGGCTCCGGCAACGACAGCGGATCGTCTTCGGGCGGCAAGGTGTCGCTGACCGTCTGGACGAACTCGACGACCGGCCCCGGCGTCCAGTTCTTCAAGGACGCAGCCAAGTCCTTCGAGCAGGCCCACTCGAACGTCACGGTCAAGATCCAGTCGATCCAGAACGAGGACCTCGACGGCAAGCTGCAGACCGCGCTCAACGCGAACTCCGCTCCCGACATCTTCCTCCAGCGTGGCGGCGGCAAGATGCAGGCCGAGGTCGACGCCGGGCAGCTGCAGGCGCTCGACCTGAGCAGCACCGCGAAGGAGAACGCCGGTGCCGCCGCGCTCGCGGGCGAGTCGATCGACGGCAAGGTCTACGCCGTGCCGCTCGACTTCCTCCCCGAGGGCATCTACTACAGCAAGGACCTGTTCCAGCAGGCCGGCATCACCTCGACGCCGACGACCATCGATGAGCTGCAGACCGACGTCAAGAAGCTGCAGGACTCCGGTGTCGACGCGATCGCCGTCGGCGCCAAGGACGCGTGGCCCGCTGCGCACTGGTACTACAACTTCGCCCTGCGCGAGTGCAGCCAGGACGTGCTGAACAAGACCGCCAAGACCCTCAAGTTCGACAACGAGTGCTGGACCAAGGCCGGCGAGGACCTCGCCTCCTTCCTCAAGATCGACCCGTTCAACAAGGGCTTCCTGACCACCTCCGCCCAGCAGGGCGCCGGCTCGTCGGCGGGTCTCGTCGCCAACCACAAGGCCGGCATGGAGCTCATGGGCGGCTGGGACCCGGGTGTGATGGCCGGTCTGACCGCCGACCAGAAGGTCCCCTCGGACCTCGGCTGGTTCCCCTTCCCGTCGATCGACGGCGGCAAGGGTGACCCGAGCGCGCTGCTCGGTGGCATCGACGGCTACTCGGTCTCGAAGAACGCCCCGAAGGAGGCGACCGAGTTCCTCGAGTTCCTCGTGACGAAGGACCAGCAGGAGGCCTACGCGAAGGCGTTCAACTCCATCCCCGTCAACAAGGACGCCCAGTCGGTCGTGACCGACTCGTACAACGTGTCGGCTCTGCAGGCCTTCAACAAGGCGGCCTACGCGTCGCAGTACCTCGACACCCTGTACGGCCAGAACGTCGGAAACGCGATGAACACCGCCGTCGTCAACCTGCTCGCAGGCAAGGGCACGGCCAAGGACATCGTCAAGGACACCAACGACGCCGCTGCGAAGGGCTGAGTAGCAACAACATGAGCAACACCCTGGGTACTGACACGGTCATCGACCGGCAGTCGCAGGGCTCCGCAGGGGTCGGGGGCGCGCCGAGCGCGTCCCCGGCCTCGCCGCGGGCGGCCAAGCGCCGCTCCGGCCGGGGTCGCATGCGGCTCGAGATCGCCGTCCTCTCCGGCCCTGCGATCATCGTCTTCCTCGCGTTCGTGATCTTCCCGGTCGCGCTGGCCGCCTACTACGGATTCTTCCGGTGGCACGGCTACGGCCCCGCCACGGACTTCGTCGGCTTGAACAACTACAAGCTGATCCTCACCGACCCCGCCTTCCAGCAGGTGCTCTGGCACAACCTGCTGATCGTGGTGCTGTCCCTCGTGATCCAGGGGCCGCTCTCGATCGTGCTGGCGCTGCTGCTGAACCAGAAGATCAGGGGCCGCGCGCTGATCCGCGTGCTGATCTTCGTCCCCTACGTCATCTCCGAGGTCATCGTCGGCACCGGCTGGAGCCTCATGCTCCAGAGCAACGGCGCCGTGAACGACTTCCTGCACACCATCGGCCTGGGCGGCATCGCCGCCGACTGGCTGTCGGACCCGAAGCTGGCGATCTGGTCGCTGATGGGCATCATCTCGTGGAAGTACATCGGCTTCGCGGTCATCCTGATGCTCGCCGGTCTGCAGTCCATCCCCGAAGAGCTCTTCGAGGCCGCGCAGATCGACGGCGCCTCGTACTGGCAGATCCAGCGCCGCATCACCTTGCCGCTGCTGGGGCCGACGATCCGCATCTGGGCGTTCCTGTCGATCATCGGCTCGCTGCAGCTGTTCGACCTCGTCTACATCATCTGGGGTCAGTACATCGCCTCGACCGCCGGCACCTCGACCATGGCGACCTACATGGTCGCTCAGGGCCGCATGGCCGGGAACTACGGCTACGGCAGCGCCGTCGCCGTGGTGATGTTCATCATCTCTTTGATCATCGCGCTGCTGTACCAGCGCTTCGTCCTGCGCCGTGACCTTCAGGGCGCCGTCACCGAGGGAGCCAAGTGATGAGCGCGTCGACTGCCGCCACGACCAGCCCCGCGACCCGCAACCGCGGCACGAAGGCCTCCCGCTCGGGTGACCGCGACGCGCCGCGCAAGTGGGGGAATCCGTTCACCTACTTCATCGCGCTGCTCTTCATCGCGGTGTGCATCGCCCCCGTGCTCTACATCGTGCTGGGCGGCTTCCGCACCAACTCGCAGATCACGACGAGCCCGGCCGGATTCCCGCACCCGTGGGTGTTCAGCAACTATGTCGACGTGCTCAAGACCTCGACCTTCTGGGGCGAGTTCGGCAACTCGATGATCGTCGCCATCGTGACGACCGTGGGCGTCGTGGTGCTCGGCGTCATGGTGAGCTTCGTGCTCGCGCGCTACGAGTTCAAGGGCAAGGGCGCGGTCTACTCGCTGTTCGCCGCCGGCCTCATGTTCCCGCTCGTGATCGCGATCACGCCGCTGTACATCATCATCAAGGACATCGGCCTCGTGGATAACCTCATGGGCGTCGCGATCCCGCAGATCGCCTTCGCCCTGCCCACGACCGTCATCATCCTGGTGCCGTTCCTGCGCGCGATCCCGAAGGAGATCGAGGAGGCCGCCTCGATCGACGGAGCGAGCCGCCTCGGCTTCTTCTGGCGCATGGTGATCCCGCTGTCGCTGCCCGGTGTGGTGACGGTCGCGATCCTCGCCTTCATCGGCGCCTGGAACAACTACGTGCTGCCGCTGTACATCCTGAACTCGCAGGCGAACTTCACTCTGCCCCTCGGTGTGCAGGCGTTCTCGTCGCAGTATTCTCAGGACACGGCAAAGGTGCTCGCGTTCACGTCGCTCTCGATGCTTCCTGCGCTGATCTTCTTCTCGATCTTCCAGCGCCGTATCGTCGGGGGCCTGACGGGCGCAGTAAAGGGCTAGAACATGACCACCACCGAAGGCGGCGCTGCCGTCGCGCTCCCTGATGTCTCCGAGCGCGTGCTGACGCTGCACGCGCGGATGACCCTTGAGGAGAAGCTCGCCCAGCTGGTCGGCTACTGGCTCGATCAAAACGGCGTCGTCGCTCCGATGCAGAGCGAGATGTCGGCCGGTCAGAAGGGCGGCGAGCAGCTCAGCGAGATCACGAAGGACGGGCTCGGGCAGTACACGCGCGTCTATGGCACACGCCCCGTCGAGCCGGCCGAGCGGGCCGCGTGGCTGTGGAACGAGCAGCGCCGGCTCAAGCGCGAGACGCGTCTCGGCATCCCCGCGCTCGTGCACGAGGAGTGCCTCACGGGCCTCGCCGCGTGGCAGGCGGCCACCTTCCCGACGCCGCTCGCGTGGGGCGCGTCGTTCGACCCCGAGCTCGTCGAGCAGGTCGGCCGCGCGATCGGCGGCTCGATGAAGCAGCTGGGCGTGCACCAGGGCCTCGCGCCCGTGCTCGACGTCATCAGCGACCCGCGCTGGGGCCGCGTCGACGAGTGCATCGGCGAGGACCCCTATCTCGTCGGCACGGTCGGAACGGCGTATGTGAAGGGGCTGCAGGGGGCAGCCATCCACGCCACCCTCAAGCACTTCGTCGGCTATTCGCGCTCGCGTGCCGGGCGCAACCACGCGCCGGTCTATGCCGGCCCGCGCGAGATCGCCGACACGTACCTGCCCCCGTTCGAGATGGCGATCGCCGATGGCGGCGCGAAGTCCGTCATGAACGCGTACGTCGACGTGGACGGCGTGCCGATGGCCGCCAACACGCCGCTGCTGACGGATGTCCTGCACGACCGCCTCGGATTCGACGGCGTCGTCGTCGCGGACTATTTCGCGGTCGCCTTCCTCGAGGTCATGCACGCCGTCGCGAAGGACCGTGGCGAGGCCGCGGCGCTCGCCCTCGAGGCGGGCATCGATGTCGAGCTGCCCACGGGCGATGCATACCTCGCACCGCTCGCGGCTCGCATCCGCGCCGGTGAGTTCGACGAGGCCTACGTCGACCGCGCCGTGCTGCGCGTGCTGCGGCAGAAGGAGGAGCTCGGCCTGCTCGAGCCCGACGTCTACGAGGACGAGCCCCCGACCGACATCGACCTCGACTCGCCCGAGCATCAGCGCCTCGCACGCAAGCTCGCCGAGGAGTCGATCGTGCTGCTGGCCAACGACGGCACCCTGCCGCTGAACGCCGGCGCTCCGCGCGCCAAGGTCGCGGTGATCGGCCCGAACGCCCACCGCGCCGAGGCGCTGCAGGGGTGCTACTCCTTCGCGAACCACGTGCTCGCGCACCACCCGGAGTTCCCGCTCGGCTTCGAGATCCCGACCGTCTTCGAGGCGCTTCCGCAGGCGTTCGAGGGCGCCGGCCTGGCCGTGCCCGAGCTCGTGTTCGCCGCCGGCAGCGACAACGAGAGTGACGACACGTCCGGCTTCGCCGAGGCGACGGATGCCGCACGCGGCGCCGACCTCGCCATCGTGGTCGTCGGCGACCAGGCGGGCCTGTTCGGCCGCGGGACCGTCGGCGAGGGCAACGACGCTGAGTCGCTCGAGCTGCCGGGCGTGCAGCGCCGGCTCGTCGAGGAGGTCGTCGCGACCGGCACGCCGACGGTGCTCGTGCTGCTCACGGGCCGGCCGTACGCCGTCGCCTGGGCCTTCGACGGGCCGTCGGCGCCCGCCGCTGTGCTGCAGGCGTTCTTCCCCGGTGAGGGTGGCGGCCTCGCGATCGCCGACGTGATCACCGGCGCCGCGAATCCCTCCGGCCGGCTGCCGGTCTCGCTGCCGCGCTCGACGGGTGCGCAGCCCTACACCTACCGCCACCCGATCCTGGGCGGGCCCTCCGACGTGACGTCGGCCGACTCGACGCCGCTGCGGCCGTTCGGCTACGGCCTCGGCTACACGACCTTCGCGTATGACGGCCTGGCGGTGCAGGACTCCGTCGCGGCGGGCGGGGTGTTCGAGGCATCCGTCACGGTGACGAACACCGGCGAGCGCGCCGGCGCCGACGTCGTGCAGCTCTACGGCCACGACGTGCTCGGCACGGTCGTGCGCCCCGTCGAGCAGCTCGTGGGCTACGCGCGGGTCGAGCTCGAGCCGGGGGAGTCCAAGCGGGTGACGTTCACCGTGCCGACGACGCGCTTCGCCTTCACCGACCGGAGCCTCACGAAGATCGTCGAGCCGGGCGATGTCGAGCTGTGGGTCGCGGCGCACGCGGGCATCGCGCCGGCCGCGGACGAGGCCGTGGAGGACTCGACGGGCGGGGCGATCGTCAACGACAAGAAGGCCGCGCGGCGCGACCTGGGCGGCGCGGCGACGCCGCGTGCCGTCATCGCCATCACAGGAGAGGCGTACCCCGTCACCCGGGCCGACGCCCGCCTGGTGAACGTCAGCGTCGCCTGACGGACATTCCCCCATTTCGCCCCGAGGTGTGAGTTCGGGTCCTTCGACCTGTGTTCGAGGAACCCGAACTCACACCTCGGGGTTTTTGCGTCGCCGCGAGGGGCGAGGGGCGACGGGCGAGGGGCGAGTCGCCGGTGGGAATGTTTCGCGGGTTGCGTGGGAAAGATTCGAACCGGTCACGATTTCCTGTGAGCCGGAAACCGGATCTACCCACCTGCGGGGGCCATTCGGCACGAAATCTACTGAACCGGTTAGCCACGCGCCCGCGTGATTCCCAGCTGACCGGGCAATTCGCTGCTGAACAGCCGTGTTGAGCGGCGGCGAGCGGGGCTCGCGACCCTCTGCGCGGCTTCATTGACATCCCCTCAGGGGCACGGTAGGAATAGCCACGTCACTCTTGACACCGAGGCCTGCTCGGAAATGTTTTGTTCAACGAAGAGCAAAAGTCCCGCGCTTTAGACGGGACGGAAGGACGACTGATGGCACAGCAGTCAGGCGCCGCGTTCACGCGTCGCACGTTCATTGGAGTCGCCGGCGGGGTCGCGGCAAGCACCCTGCTCGCAGCCTGCAGTCGTGCGGGTGGCAACGGCGGCGCCGGTGGTGGCGGTGGGAAGACCGCCAAGTTCTGGAACATGCCGTGGGGCAGCGACGCGTTCCTCGCGGAGGACAAGAAGATCGTCGCGGCGTACAAGCCGACGGGCGACCTGCCGTCGTTCACCTACCAGCAGATCCAGTGGGCGAACTTCACGCAGACCTTCCAGTCCGCGGTCGCCTCGAACACCAACCCGGCGGTCTCCTCCGGTGGCGGCACCCAGGCGTTCCAGTTCGCCGCTCAGGGCAAGATCGCCTACGCCGACGACCTGATCGACTCGTGGTCGGGCGACCTCGAGGACGACTTCCTCGACGGCCTGCTCGACACCATGAAGACCGACAAGGGCTACGCGGCGATCCCCTACAACCTCGACGTCCGCTGCTCCTGGTACAACAAGACCCTCATGGACGAGGCCGGCGCGACCCCGCCCACCACGTGGGACGAGTACGTCGAGACCTGCAAGAAGCTCAAGGCCAAGGGCTACTACGGCTTCGGCCTCGGCTCGGGGGCCGGCTCGTTTACCGGCTCGCACATCCTCACCGGCTTCATGATCAACAACGGCGGCGGCATCTTCAACGAGAAGCTCGAGCCCGACCTGGTCACCCCCGAGAACGAAGAGGCGATCGAGTTCATCCTCGAGCTCGTGAAGAACGGCTACTCCGACCCGAACTCGGCCACGTACACCTCGGCCAACGTGCAGTCGCAGTGGAAGGCGAAGAAGTTCGCGTTCGGCTGGGACGGCGCGGGTCTTCCGGCCAACGTCGGCGCCGTCGCGCCCGACCTGGTCGTCGGCGAGCCGCTCACGAGCCGCTCGGGCAAGCAGGGATTCCTGTACTTCCCGAACAACATCATGATGTACAAGAACACCCCCAGCCAGAAGGGCTCCGAGGCGTTCCTCACGTACTACTACAAGAACATGAAGACCCTGTGGACCAAGAAGACCGGCATCGGCCTTCCCCCGCTCAAGTCGATCGCCGACGCGCCTGAGGTCTCGGGCGACCCGAACAACAAGACGATCCTCGACAAGTGGAACCCGATCTACCACACCTGGGGCGCCCCGGGCACCAAGGGCCTGTTCGCCAACGTCGCCTACACGGTCGACGGCACCCAGCCGATGATCACCTTCACGCAGTCGATCCTCGGCGGCAAGGTCAAGGCCGCCGACGCTCTGAAGACCCTTCAGAACCAGATCGAGCCCCTGATGAAGTAAGCCGAGGCCGGGTGGGCCCTGCCGCCTTCGGGCGCGGGGCCCACCCGGTTTTCGCTTCCCCACTTGGCCCGCGAGGGTGTTTCAAAGGAGTTTCTGAATGACGACCGAGTCGGTCACCCGCAGCCTGCAAAGGGCGCGGAACGGTGTGGGCGTCGGGGGTGGAGGTGCGCCGGCGCGCAATCGCCGGAACAAGGCACTGAACCACGGCACCACGTTCTTCTTCTTCGCGCTGCCGTCGCTCTTCCTGCTGCTGCTGCTGAACCTGTACCCGGTGATCTACGCAGGTTTCCAGTCCGTGCACGACGGCGACCTGATCCAGCCCGGCAACTTCATCGGCCTGCGCAACTACCTGACGGTGCTGCAGACCGCGGACTTCTGGCGCGCCGCCCGCTTCACGGTGATCTTCACCGTCGTGGGCGTGTTCGGCAGCTGGGCCGTCGGCCTCGGCATCGCGCTGCTGCTGCGCACGAGGATTCCCGCGAACCCGGTGTTCAAGGTGCTGCTCCTGCTTCCGTGGGTCGTGCCCACGGTCGTGTCGGCGACCGCGTGGAACTGGCTGGTCGCCACGCCCCAGGCCCCGCTGCCCGTCATCGCGAAGGCGATCGGATTCGGGGACGTCTCGTTCCTCGGCGACCCGCTCGCGGCGCAGGTGCTCGTCTGCATCTTCAAGGTGTGGATCAGCTTCCCCTTCATGATGATGATGCTCAGCTCGGCCCTCGCCGCGGTCGACACCAACGTCTACGAGGCATCCAAGGTGGACGGCGCCGGCACGTGGCAGACGTTCACGCGCATCACGCTGCCGATGATCTCGCGCACCACCTACGTCAGCTGGATCCTCATGACGATCTTCTGCGTCAATGACTTCCCGACGATCTACCTCCTGACCGGCGGCGGGCCCGTCAACGCGACGCAGTCGCTCGTCGTCATGGCGTACCAGACGGTGTTCGCCAACCAGCAGGTCGGCCCGGGTGTCGCCATCGCCTTCATCATGACGATCGTCCTCGTGATCGTCTCGGTGGTCCTGTACCGCCAGATCCGAAAGTCGAGCATCGAATGACCACCGAAACCGCCAACATCCGCCTCGCCGGCATCTCCGGCAAGCGCCGCCGCCTCGGCGAACTCGGGGAGCGCGGCAAGTGGTGGCGCTTCCTCGCCATCCTGTTCATCACGGCCGTCGTCATCGTGCCGGTCGTCGCGGTCTTCATCCTGTCGCTCACCCCGGCCTTCGGGTCGACCGAGACGGGGCTCACGTTCGCGAACTACGGGCACATCTTCACCGCGACGAACCTCAGCTACTGGCTCGAGAACAGCCTGCTGGTCGCACTCGTCACCGTGGTCGTGGCCGTCGCCGTCGCGGCGCCCGCGGGCTACGTGCTCTCGCGCGGCCGCAGCAGGCTCATCTCGGGCTACGCCCTGATCCTGTTCGTCATCCAGTCGCTGCCGGTCGTGACCGCGGTCATCCCGCTGTTCTTCCTGTTCGTGAAGCTGAACCTCAACGACAACCTCGCGGGCGTCATGATCATCTACATCGGCTCGACCATGTCGGTCGCGATCTGGATGATGGCCGCCTACTTCGACTCGATTCCGATCACCCTCGAAGAGGCCGCGTGGATCGACGGCGCGAGCGTGTTCGGCTCGTTCACGCGCGTCGTGCTGCGCAACTCGCTTCCGGGCATCCTGTCGACCGCGATCTTCTCGTTCCTGCTCGCCTGGAACGACTACCTGATCGCCGTCGTGTTCCTGAAGAGCGATGTCAACTACACGCTGCCGATCGGCCTGCAGACGTTCTTCCAACAGAATGCGACCGACTGGGGCAACGTCATGGCCGTCGCCGTGATCATGATGCTGCCGCCGATCATCGTGTTCGCCGCGCTCAACCGCTACTTCAGCGTGGGCGGCATCGGCGGTTCGCTCGCAGGTCGCTGACGACGTGGCACACGACGATCGGGAGGGGATCGTCGAAGACCGGGCGCTGCGCGCCGCGGTCGACCGCATCATCCCCGCGGATGCCTGGCCGGCAGGCTGGGGCGGGGGAGTCTCCGAGTACCTGAGGGTTGCGGGGCGGGAGCCGCTGGAGGCGGCTCCCGGCCTCGCGGCCCTCTCGGCTCGGCTCGACGCGAGCGCGGCCGACGCGCGGCCGGGTGCCGGCTTCGCCGATCTCTCAGACACGGAGCAGGACGCGATCCTGCGCGCACTCGAAGCGGGGGCTGGCGCCGAGGGATTCGCCGAACTGCGGCGCGTCGCGTTCGAGGGGTTCTACGCCGCGGACGCGCGCCGCAGCGACCCCGTCGGGCTCGGCATGATCGGCTTCCGGCATGTTCCCGAGGGCGCCGAGATCGTGGAGCCCGAGCTTCCGGCCGGGCGCGATGCGGCATCTGTCGCCGCGCACTACGACGCGATCGTCATCGGAAGCGGGCCGGGCGGCGGCGTCGCCGCGCAGGTGCTCGCCCAGGCGGGGAAGTCGGTGCTGCTCGTCGAACGGATGCCCGCGGTGCCGAACCGCCTGCTGCGCGGCGACCACCTGCACGACAAGCGCAACGCGGTGTACGCGGTGCGCGTGGGGCCGGGGGCCGGGCACCCCCGAGTGCACTCGAGCGATGCCGGGGACGAGGTCATCGATGGAACCGGCGATGCGAGCCGCTACGGCCTGAACGCCGATGCGTTCGGCGGCGGCAGCCGGATCTGGCAGGGAATGGCCTGGCGCTTCATGCCGGAGGACTTCCGGATGCGCGAGGTCTACGGCAACCCGGACGGGGCGAGCCTCGCCGACTGGCCGATCGACTACGACGAGCTCGAGCCGTTCTACACCCGCGCCGAATGGGAGCTCGGCGTGGCCGGCGAAGAGGGAGCGCTGACGAGGCGGATGCCGCGCAGCGCGGGCTACCCCATGCCTCCGTTCGGCACCGAGCCCGCGCGCGAGCTGCTCGCGGCGGCCGCCGACCGGCTCGGCTGGGGGTGGGGGCCGATTCCGCTCGCGCTCAACAGCGTTCCGCACGACGGCCGGCCGGCCTGCGTCAGGTGCGCCCAGTGCGTCGGGCACGCGTGCCCGGTGAACGCGAAGAACGGCTCGCACAACACCTTCATTCCGCGCGCGGTCGCGACGGGGAACTGCGATGTGCTGTACGACGCCGAGGCGATCGAGGTGACGGACGGCGCCGGCGGGGCATCCGTCGTCATCATGGCGAACGCCAGCGCGCCGGGAAGCGAGCCCGTTCGGCTCACGGTGCGCGCCGACGTGGTCGTCGTCTCGGCGGGTGCGGTCGAGACGCCGCGCCTGCTGCTCGCGAGCGGCCTGGGCAACGATCACCTCGGGCGGCACATCCACGACCACCGCACCTCGACCGTGCTCGGCACCGTCGACGAGAAGGTGAAGAACTTCATCGGCCCCGGCCACTCGATCGCGACGCTCGACCACGTGCACGCCGCGAGCGTGCCGTGGGGCGGCGGCGTGCTCGTCGACCTGATGAGCCTGCTGCCGCTGACGAGCGCGCTGGCGCCCGCCCCCGGGATCCCCGCGTGGGGCGCCAGACACAAGGAGTGGATGCGCGACGGCCGCGCCCACTCGTTCGGCGTGTTCGCGATGGGGCAGGAGATCCCGCTGCCGAGCTCGCGGGTCTCATTGGCGGCGGGTGTGCTCGACCGCTGGGGGAAGCCCGGCGCGCGGATCCGGAAGGACGTGCACGGCGCGTCCCGCGAGGTCGAGGCGGGGCTCGCGCGGGAGGGCGCCGCGTGGCTCGAGGCAGCCGGCGCCCGCGAGGTGCGACGGCTCGTCGGCACGGCGACGGCGTCGGCCGCCGGCGAGCACAGCTGCGGAACGGCACGCATGAGCGACGACCCGGCGACGGGCGCCACCGACCGCTTCGGGCGGCTCTGGGGCACGCGCCGCGTGGTCGTCTGCGACTCATCGCTGCACCCGACCAACGGCAGCGTGAACCCGACCCTGACGATCGTCGCGAACGCGTTCCGCGTCGCGAGCCGGCTCATCGAGGACTGGCCGCGATGAGCCGGTCCGCGGCGACGCTCACCCACATCGCGCGCTCGGCCGAGGTGTCGCCCTCGACGGTGTCGAAGGTGCTGAACGGGCGCTCAGGCGTCTCGGCCGAGACGCGGGCGCGGGTCGAGCAGGCGCTGCGCACCCACGGCTACAGCCCGCCGGCCGAGCGGCACCGCCAGCCGTTCATCGAGCTCGTCTTCGAGCGTGTCGAGTCGGTGTTCGCGATCGAGATCATCCGCGGGGTGCAGCGGGCGGCGGTGGCGCGCGGCCTGAGCCTCGTGCTGAGCGAGACCGGCAATCGGCACACCCCGGGCCCCGAGTGGCTCGATCAAGTGCTGCGCCGCCGGCCCGCGGGCGTCGTGCTCGTCTTCAGCGACCTGCCGACGTCGGCGAAGGAGCGGCTCGCCCTGCGCGGCATCCCCTTCGTCGTGCTCGACCCTGCCGGCGACCCGGCGCCCGACGTGCCCTCCGTCGGCAGCGCGAACTGGTCGGGCGGGGTGCAGGCCGCGCGGCACCTCATCGAGCTGGGGCACCGCTCGATCGCGGTGATCGGCGGCCCGAACGACATGATGTGCTCGCGCGCCCGGGTGTCGGGCTTCCGGGCCGCGCTCGACGAGGCGGGCGTGCCGTTCCGCGAGGACGCGCTGCGCTGGGGCAACTTCGCCCGCGAGGACGGTCTCGCCTTCGGGCGCGAGCTGCTGCAGCTGCCCGACCGGCCGACCGCGGTTTTCGCCGGCAACGACCTCATGGCGCTCGGCGTGCTCGAGGCGGCGCGGATGCTGGGGCTGTCGGTGCCGCGCGACGTGTCGGTCGTCGGCTACGACGACCTCGAGATCGCCCACTGGTCGGGCCCGCCGCTCACCACGGTGCGGCAGCCGCTCGCCGAGATGGGCGAGCAGGCGGCGCTGCTGGCGCTCGACGCCCAGGACGGCGCGCTGCGCGCCGCCCGCGTCGACCTCGCGACGAGCCTCGTCGTGCGCGAGAGCACGGCGCCGCCGCCGCGGGCCTGAGGCAGGGCGGGCGATCCGAGCACGAATTCGCGAAAACTACCGCGCCAAAATGCGATAGCTTTCTTGAGAGACGAAGGAGTCCCATGACTGCACCCCATCCCCTGCGCGTCGCTCTCATCGGCACCGGCTTCATGGGCGCCGCCCACAGCCAGGCCTTCCGCGTCGCGCCCCGGTTCTTCGACCTGCCCCGAGGCGTCGAGATGACGGTCATCGTCGGGCGCGATGCCGCGAAGACGCAGGCAGCCGCCGAGAAGCTCGGCTGGGCCGAGGCCTCCACCGACTGGCGCGAGGTCATCGCACGCGACGACATCGACCTCGTCGACATCTGCTCGCCCGGCGACAGCCATGCCGAGATCGCCATCGCCGCGCTCGAGGCAGGGAAGCACGTGCTGTGCGAGAAGCCGCTTGCGAACACCGTCGACGAGGCGAAGGCGATGGCGGATGCCGCGCGCGAGGCCGCCTCGCGCGGCATCCGCTCGATGGTCGGGTTCTCGTATCGCCGCGTGCCCGCGCTCACCTTCGCGCGCGACCTGGTGCAATCGGGGCGCATCGGCGAGGTGCGCCAGGCGCGCGCCGCGTACCTGCAGGACTGGCTCGTCGACGAGAACGGCCCCATGACCTGGCGCCTCGACAAGAAGCTCGCCGGCTCGGGCTCGCTCGGCGACATCGGCGCGCACGCGGTCGACGCCGTGCAGTTCATCACGGGCCAGTCGGTCGAGCAGGTCTCGGGCTACCTGCGCACCTTCGTCACCGAGCGGCCCCTGCTCGCCAAACCCGCTGAAGGGCAGAGCACGGTCGGGCTCTCGGGCACCGCCTCCGACGAGCGCGGTCAGGTCACGGTCGACGACGCCGCGTGGTTCACGGGGCAGCTCTCGGGCGGCGCGGTCGCGTCGTTCGAGGCGACGCGCTACGCCACGGGGCGCAAGAACGGCCTCAAGATCGAGATCTTCGGCTCGCGCGGGGCGATCGTCTTCGACCTCGAGAAGCTGAACGAGCTCGAGTTCTACGACGGCACCGACGCCGCAGGCGAGCAGGGCTTCCGCCGCATCTTCGTCACCGAGCCCGAGCACCCGTATGCGGCCGCGTGGTGGCCGACGGGTCACGGCCTCGGCTACGAGCACGCGTTCTCGCACCAGGTGCGCGACCTCGTGTTCGACATCGCGGAAGGCCGCCAGCCGCGGCCCTCGTTCGACGACGGGCTGCGGGTACAGCAGGTGCTCGATGCCGTCGAGCGCTCCGCCGCGGTGAACGCCGTGTGGACCCCCGTCGCCTGAACTGCATTCCGGAATCATCGAGAGCCTCAAAGGAGAGCTGAGCCATGGCACGACCTGTCACCCTGTTCACCGGCCAGTGGGCCGACCTGCCGTTCGAGGAAGTGGCGCGACTCGCGGGCGAGTGGGGCTACGACGGCCTCGAGATCGCCTCGTGGGGCGACCACCTCGACCCGAACCGCGCCGCCGTCGATGACGACTATGTGCAGAACCGCCTCGACATCCTCGAGAAGAACGGCCTGAAGGTGTTCGCGATCTCGAACCACCTGAAGGGCCAGGCGGTCTGCGACGACCCGATCGACCAGCGTCACCGCGACATCCTGCCCGACTCGGTCTGGGGCGACGGCGATGCAGAAGGCATCCGCCAGCGCGCTGCCGAAGAGGTCAAGAACACCGCGCGCGCCGCCGCGCGCCTCGGTGCCAAGGTCGTCACGGGCTTCACCGGCTCGTCGATCTGGAAGTACGTCGCGATGTTCCCGCCCGCCTCGCAGGAGCTGGTGGATGCCGGCTACCAGGACTTCGCCGACCGCTGGAACCCCATCATCGACGTCTTCGACGAGGTCGGCGTGAAGTTCGCGCTCGAGCCGCACCCGAGCGAGATCGCCTACGACTACTGGACCACCAAGGCGACGCTCGAGGCGATCGGCCACCGCGAGTCGTTCGGCCTCAACTGGGACCCCTCGCACATGGTGTGGCAGGACCTCGACCCCGTCGGGTTCCTCTGGGACTTCCAGGACCGCATCTACCACGTGCACTGCAAGGACACGAAGAAGCGGCTCAACGGCCGCAACGGCCGGCTGTCGTCGCACCTCGCGTGGGCCGACCCGCGCCGCGGCTGGGACTTCATCAACACGGGCCACGGTGACGTGCCGTGGGAGGACGCCTTCCGCATGCTCAACGCGATCGGCTACGAGGGGCCCCTCTCGGTCGAGTGGGAGGACGCCGGAATGGACCGCCTGAAGGGCGCCCCCGAGGCGCTCGCCTTCGTGCGCGAGCATGCGATCGAGGCATCCGCCACCGCATTCGACGCCGCGTTCAGCACCAAGAACTAGCAACGAACCCTAGATATAAGAGAGAAGCAAGCATGACGCAGCGCAATGCGCTCATCGTCCGCGGCGGCTGGGACGGCCACGAGCCGGTAGAGACCACCGACTCGTTCATCCCGTTCCTCACCGACCACGGCTTCCGGGTCCGGGTCTCCGAGGGAACGCGGGTGTACACCGACGACGCGTACCTCGACACGGTCGACCTCATCGTGCAGATCAACACGATGAACACGATCGAGAACGGCGAGTTCGCGGGTCTGCGCCGCGCCGTGCTGAACGGCACCGGGCTCGCGGGCTGGCACGGCGGCATCGCCGACTCGTACCGCAACAACGCCGACTATCTGCACATGATCGGCGGCCAGTTCGCCCACCATGCCGGTATCGAGCCTCGCTTACGCACCGGCGAGCAGTCCGACAACTACCTCGACTACACGGTGAACATCACCGAGTACGGCAAGACCCACCCGATCACGCAGGGCATCGAGGACTTCGAGCTGCACACCGAGCAGTACTGGGTGCTCTCCGACGAATACAACGACGTGCTGGCGACGACCACGCAGGCCGCGCGCCCGTGGGACGCCTGGAACCGGCCGGTCACCGCGCCCGCGATCTGGACCCGCCAGTGGGGCAAGGGGCGCATCTTCGTCTCGGCGCCCGGGCACAAGCTCGAGGTCGTGAACGACCCCAACGTGCGCACGATCATCGAGCGCGGCCTGCTGTGGGCGGCGCGCGGCTCCGAGAACGAGGGGGCCCACGAATGAGCGCGGATGCCTCGAGCGAGGTCCTGCGCGTCGGCGTGATCGGCGTCGGCGTGATCTCGAAGCAGTACTTCGCGAGCCTGCCGAAGCTGCCGAACTTGAAGCTCGTCGCGGTCGCCGACCTCAACGAGCCGCGGGCGGCCGAGGTGGCCGCCGAGCAGGGCGTCGTCGCGCGCACGGTCGACGAGCTGCTGGCCTCGGACGACATCGACGCCGTCATCAACCTCACCATCCCCGCCGCGCATGTGGAGGTCGGCCTGCGCGCGCTCGCCGCGGGCAAGCACGTCTTCGCCGAGAAGCCGCTCGGGCTCTCGACGGCGGAGGCCAAGCCGCTCATCGACGCTCAGAGCGGCGTCGATGCCCGGGGTCGGGCGCTGCGCGTCGGCAGCGCCCCCGACACGGTGCTCGGCACCGGCATCCAGACCGCGCGCAAGGTCGTCGACGACGGCACGATCGGCGAGGTGCTCGGCGCGTCGGTGCACTGGTCGGCGCCGGGGCACGAGCGCTGGCACCCCGCGCCCGCGTTCTACTACCAGCCGGGCGGCGGCCCGCTGTACGACATGGGCCCGTACTACCTGACGAGCCTTGTGCACCTGCTCGGCCCCGTCGTGCGCGTCTCGGGCGTCGCCCGGCGCTCGGCGCGCGAGCGCACGATCGCCACCGGGCCGAACGCGGGCACCGTGCTGCCGGTCGATGTCGACACGCACATCACGGCGCTGCTCGAGCATGCCTCCGGGGTCGCGTCGAGCGTGACGGTGAGCTTCGAGGTGTGGGCGACGCGCTCGCCGCTGTTCGAGGTCTACGGCTCGCAGGGGACGCTCGCGGTGCCCGACCCGAACCGCTTCTCTGACCCCGTCGAGGTGTTCACCGCGGCGTCGGGGGAGTGGGCGCCCGTGCCGGAGTCCGCGGGATATCGGGACGCAGGTCGCGGCTATGGCCTCGCCGACCTCGCCGCGGCGATCGCCGCGGGCACGCCGCATCGCGCCTCGGGCGAGCTCGCCTTCCACGTGCTCGACATCATGGAGTCGATCCTCACGGCCGCGCACGAGAAGCGCACCGTCGAGCTGACGAGCACGGTCGAGCGGCCGGCGCCCGTCCCCCTCTCGGACACGCCGTAGGATCTGTCCCGATGACGGATTCGGGCAGCGACCGCGCGACGCTCTCCCGCATCGCCGACGAGGCGGCCGTGTCGCTGTCGACGGTCTCGAAGGTCTTGAACGGGCGCGCGGGGGTCTCCGACCTCACGCGCGCCCGCATCGAGGCGCTCTTGCACGAGCACGGCTACAACCGCCGCGGCACCGCGCAGTCGAGCTCGCTCATCGAGGTCGTGTTCGGGCAGCTCGGCACCGAGTGGACGCTCGAGATCGTCCGCGGCGTCGAGCGCGTCGCCCGCGAGCACGGGCTGTCGGTGGTCGTCACCGAGAGCGGTGACCGGCACGCGCCCGCCCCCGACTGGATCGAGGGCGCGCTCGAGCGCCGGCCGGTCGGTGTGGTGCTCGTTCTGTCTGGCCTGCCAGAGGACTCGCGTCAGCAGCTGCGCGTGCGGAACATCCCCTTCGTGATCATCGACCCTGCGGGTGACCCGCCGCCCGACGTGCCCGCGATCGGCGCCGCGAACTGGTCGGGCGGCACCCTCGCCGCCCGGCACCTGCTCGAGCTCGGTCACACGCGGGTCGCGGTGATCGCGGGGCCCTCAGACATGCTGATGTCGCGCGCCCGCCTGTCCGGATTCCGCTCGGCGCTGGATGCCGCCGGGGTGGCCGTGCCACCCGAGTACGTGCGCGTGGGCGACTTCACGCTCGAGAGCGGCGTCGAGCACGGCGCGGCGCTGCTGTCGCTGCCCGAGCCGCCGACGGCCATCTTCGCCGAGAGCGACCTGCAGGCGCTCGGCGTCTACGAGGCGGCCCGCGCCGCGGGCGTCGTCATTCCCGACGCGCTCTCGGTGATCGGATTCGACGACCTGCCGGTGGCGGCGTGGGTGGGGCCGCCGCTGACCACCGTGCGGCAGCCGACGGCCGACATGGCCGAGCAGGCGACGCGGCTCGCGCTGCGGCTGCGCGACACGGCGGCGCACGAGCACCTGCGCATCGACCTCGCGACGCAGCTCGTGGTGCGCGGCTCGACGGCGGCGCCGCGCGCGTAGCCGCGGCGCGGAAGCTAGCCGAGCCAGAGCTCGGCGGGCGGAACCACGGATTCCAGCTCGGGCCAGAGCCCGTCGGGAATGTCGAGGGTCGCGTACGCGACCGTCTCGGCGACGCGCGCGGGCGACGAGACGCCCACGACGGTCGCGTCGACGAAGGGCGCACGCAGCGAGAACTGCAGCGCGGCGGCCGCGAGCGGCACCCCGTGGCGCCGGCACGCGGCCTGCATCGCCCGCGCGGCATCCGCCACTCGCCCGTCGCGCTCGCCGTAGCCGTACTTCGTCTGCGTGTCCGGCCCCTTGGCGAGCATGCCGCCGCCGTACGGCGCGGCGTTGACCACGCCGATGCCCCGGGAGCGCGCCGCCTCGAACAGCCGCTGCGCCGAGCGGTCGAGCAGGGTGTAGCGGTTGTGGCTGAGCACGACGTCGAAGGCCCCCGTGTCGAGGTACTGCTCGAGCACGTCGACGGGTCCGCCGGCGACGCCGATGTGGTCGACGGCGCCCGACTCCTTCAGCGCGACCATCGCCTCGACGGGGCCGCCGGGCGCGACGCCCTCCGCGAAGGAGATCCGCTCGGGGTCGTGCAGGTACAGCAGCGGCACCCGGTCGACGCCGAGCCTCTCGAGGCTCTCCGCGAAGGAGGCCCGGATGCGTGCGCCGTCGAACGACCCCGTCTCGGGATCGGGGTCGGTCTTCGTGGCGAGCACGACATCGGCCGGGAGGCCGCCGCGGGCGCGGATCGCGGCGCCGATGCGGCGCTCGGCCGAGCCGTCGTCGCCGTAGCCGTTCGAGGTGTCGAGGAAGCGGATCGGGCTGTCGAACACCGCCTCGACCGTGGCGACGGCGCGCTCGTCGGGCACGTCGTAGCCGTACAGCCGCTTCATGCTCGCGAGCGGACTCGTGCCGACGCAGAGCGCCGTGACCTCGAGACCCGTGGAGCCGAGGGGATGCCGCGGCAGCGCCGGCTCGCCACCGAGACGGGCGCCGCGGCCGCCGTCGAAGGTGCTCACGAGGCGACCCCCGCCGTGGCTTCGGCCGGCGCCCGGTCGGCGAACGCCCGCCGCGCCGCGTGGTAGGCGTCGACGATGCGGCCCAGGACCTCCTCCGTCGCGGCGTCGCCGACCGCGAGCTCGGGGTGGGCGGCGCGCCAGTCCAGCATTCGTCGCACGGCGCGCTCGAACGTGAGCTTGGGCGCGAAGCCGGGCACGAAGCGGCGGATCTTGGCGTTGTCGAAGACGGCCGAGTGGCCCAGATCGCCGACGAACTCGCCCGACCAGAACCACTCGGGGGCGACCACGGGGTAGAACTCGCTCGGCACGTGCACGAGGCGCGGCTCGACCCCGAGCGCGCGCGCGAACAGCGTGTGGATCTGGTCCCAGGTGAGCACGTCGTCGCCCGTGATGTGGAACACCTCGCCGATCGCGCGGTCGCTGCCGAGCAGCCCGACGAGGCCCTGGGCGAAGTCCTCGGCGTGCGTCAGCGTCCACAGCGAGGTGCCGTCGCCATGCACCGGCACCTCGTCGCCTCGGGCGATGCGGTCGACGACCGCCCAGCCGCCGGGCAGCGGGGGGTTCGCGTCGTCATAGGTGTGCGAAGGGCGCACGACGGTCACGGGGAAGCCCTGCTCGCGATGCGCCCGCGCGAGCGCCTGCTCGGCGCGCCACTTCGCGGTGGCATACGGCAGCGGCGGGTTGGGCGCCGTCGGGGTGGACTCCGTGATCGGCGTGCTGAGCACGGGCTTCGCGTAGATCGACCCCGAGCTGATGTGCACGTACTGCCGGGTGCGGCCGCTCCACAGCGCGACCATGCGCGCGACGTCGTCTTCGTCGTAGGAGAGGAAGTTCACGACGGAGTCGAAGGAGCGATCGCCGATCGCGGCGAGAACGGATGCGTCATCCGTCACATCGCCCGTCAGCCATTCGACCTCGGGCGGCAGTTCGCGCCCGGTCCCGTTGGCGCCGCGGTTCAGCACCGTCACGGCGAAGCCGTGCGCCACGGCCAGCCGCACGGACGACGCGCTGATGGTTCCCGTGCCGCCGATGAAGAGCACCGCGAGCGCGGCGCTGTCGTGGTCGTGCATCCCGTATGTCCCGTCCGTCACTTGCCCGCGTACCAGTCCTCGAAGCCGTTCTCGACGAGCGAGATCAGCACATCCTCGCGGCGCACGCCGAGGGGTGCGAGCCGCTCGACCACCGCCTCGAAGAAGCGGCGCTTCACCGCGACGGGGTACATGTGCACCGCCGTGACCTGGATGAGCAGGAGCTTCTGCCGGTCGACCCCGTTGTAGCCGGGGTCGAACTTGAGCTCGCCCGCCGCGTGCGGCCGGAACACCTGGAAGCGGTCGTCGGCGGGGATGCCGAGCGCGTCGATCTGCGCCTGGTGCACGGCGTCGCCGATGGCATCGCCGCTGCGGGCGTACAGCTCGGCGTCGAGGTCGACTTGGATGAGTGGCATTCGTTCTCCTTGGGGTGCGCTCTTCAGCGACTCATTTGATGGCGCCGGCCGAGAGGCCGCGCTCGAACAGGCCCTGCAGGCACAGGTAGGCGACGACCTCGGGGATCGCGGTCAGCACGGCCGAGGCCAGGATCTTGGTCTGGTCGTTGCTGAACTCGCCGACGAAGAACTGCGGGACGAGGGTGATGGTCTGCATGTCCTGCGACTGCAGGAAGACGAGCGGCATGAGGTAGTCGTTCCACGCGCCGATGAGCGTGAAGATGAGCACCGCCGCCGCGATGGGCCGGGTCAGTGGGATCACGAGGTACAGGAAACCGCGCACCGAGTTCGCCCCGTCGACCCGGGCCGCCTCGAACATCTCGTCGGGCAGGCCGTTGATGAAGTTGCGGGTGAGCAGCACGGCGAACGGCACCTGCAGCGCCGCGAGCGGCAGGATGACGGCCCAGTAGGTGTTGAACAGCCCCACCGTCTGCGTCGTCGTGAACAGCGGGGTGAGCAGCACGACCTCGGGCAGCGTGAGGCAGGCGAGCAGCAGCCAGAAGTAGACCTCGCGGGCGCGGATGTGCAGCTTGGCGAATCCGTAGGACGCGAGCATCGTGACGACGTAGACGATCACGATGACGCCCGCGGCGATGACCGCGCTGTTCACGAAGAAGCGGAAGAAGCCGGGCACCTGCAGCACGTCGCGGTAGTTGCCCCAGCCGTCGCCTTGGAAGGAGCCCTGCACCATGGCGACGAGGGGAAGCAGATACGGCAGCACGAGCAGCGTGGCGACCAGCTGCAGGATGCCCTTGCTCCACCACCTGCGGACCTCGAACATCAGCGGCCCTCCCTCTCGCGGCGCCGTGCCGCGCGGCCGGCCCGCCCGCCGCCGTCTTCGCGGCCGACGAGCTGCAGCACGATCGCCATCGCGAGGGCGATCACGAGCAGCACGATCGAGAGCGCGGCGCCGTAGCCGACGTGGGCCAGCTGAATGGTCATCTGGTAGATGTACGTGCCGAGGAACTGGGTCGCGTTGTTCGGGCCCGCGATCGTGACGAGCCACGGCACATCGAAGGTCTTGAGCGCGCCGATCGCGCCCAGGATCGCGAGGGCGACCGTCGTGCCGCGCAGGCTCGGCCAGATGATGCTGACCAGGGTGCGCAGATTGCCGGCGCCGTCGATGCGCGCCGCCTCGAGCAGCGACTGGTCGATCTGACTCATCGCGGCGTAGTAGAGGACGAAGGTGAGGCCGGTCCACTGCCAGATGGTGATGACCATGATGACCGGCAGCGCGGTGGATTCCTGACCGATCCAGGGCTGGGCCAGGAATCCGAGCCCCACGTGCGCGAGCAGCCAGTTGAGCTGCCCGTCGGCCGCGAAGATCTGCCGGAAGACCGGCGCCATGATCGCCGGGGCGAGCACGACGGGCACGAACACGACGACCTTGTAGAGCACCGCGAGCCGGATGCGCGAGTGCATGATCACGGCGAAGACGACGCCGAGCACGGTCTGCACGACGAAGGTGACGACGAAGAACGCGACCGTGTGCCAGATCGCGCGCCAGAAGATCGGGTCGCGGGCGATGTTCAGGTAGTTCTGCGCGCCCACCGAGATCTTGTCGGGGCTCGCGCCGTCCCAGTTGAGGGTCGAGATGTAGCCGGTGTAGGCGATGCAGTAGTAGATCAGCCCGACCGAGAGCACCAGGGCCGGCAGGATCCAGGGCAGGCCGGGGGCGGTGAGGCGGCGGCGGGGCCGGCTCGATGAGCCGACCCCGCTCGCGGTCAGGCGTTGTGAGGCGACCGTCATCCGTTCGCTGCCTTCGCTGCGTCCGCGGCCTGCTGCAGCGTCGCCGCCGCCTTCTGCGGAGTCGCACTGCCGCTCGCAACGGACTGCGCCGCCGCAAGGAAGGCGTTCTCGATGTCGGCGTTGAGGAGCGCGAAGCGCGGCTCGTCGACGCTCGCCGTGCCCTTGAGATAGTCGTTCACGGGGCCCGACTGGATGCTCGGGTCGACGAACGCGATCTTGTCGAAGTTCGGGGCGACGCCGGCGAGCACGGGCGTCGTGTCGAGTCGGTCGGCGATCTGCTGCTGGCCGTCCTTGCTGGTCGCCATCCACGTGACGAAGGTCTCGGCGGCCGCCCGGTTCTTCGACTTGCTGGCCACCGCGAGACCGTAGTCGGCATCGCCGAACATCTCGCTCGTGTTGCCCTTGCCTGCCACGTCGGGGAACTGCATGGGCAGGATCGGGAACGGCTTGGCGCCCGCGACGCCGGCCGCCGAGATGGCCTGGGTCATGGCGGCCTCTGTCGCGTACTGGGTGTACCAGCTGCCCATCATGACCATCGCGTACTTCCCGGTCAGGAAGGCGTTGTTCACGTCGGGGTACTGCTGGGCGCCGAGAGCGCCCTCCTGCATGATGCCGCTCGTGAACAGCTCCTTCCAGATGCTCAGGGTCTTGACGATCTGCGGGGAGTCCCACTTCTCGTCGCCCTTGGAGGCCTTCGTCCAGAAGCCCGGGTCGACCGAGTTCGCGATCGCCTGCAGGGTGTCCTGGTCGAAACCCTCCTGAGAGGCGCCCTGGGCGAAGCATCCGACGTTGTTCGCCTTGAACGTCGCGCAGACCTGCTTCCACTCGTCGAGCGTCTTCGGCGGCTGCAGATCGAACTTCTTGAACAGATCGGCGTTGTACCAGAGCGAGCCGGCGAAGGTCGAGCCGATGGGCAGGGCGGTGAGCTTGCCCTTCGAGCTGAGGCCGTCGACGGCGATCTTCGCGATCTTCGACTTCCAGTCGCTGCCGAGGGCCTTCTTGGCGACGGGGGTCAGGTCCTCGGCGTAGCTGCCGAACTGCTGCACGTACGCGCCGGGCTGCAGGTCGTAGACGTCCGGGCCGTTGTTGGAGGCGAGGGCGGGGCGCATCGCGGCCTGGTAGTCGGAGATGCCAACCAGTTTGAAGTTGACCTTGATGTCTGGGTACTGCTTGTTGAACGCGGCGATGAAGCCCTTCGCCTCGTCGGTGTTGGTCGGGGTCCAGCCCCACCAGTTGATGGTGCCTTTGGTGGCGGAGCCGGCCGCGCCCTGGCTCGCGCCGCCGCCGCTGCACGCCGCCAGGCCCGTCACGGCGAGGCCTGCCGCAGCGAGGACGGCGAGCGATCGGAGAACGCTCTTCGATCGGAATGGGAATCGCATGTTCTTCCTCGTTGGTCGCGGGCACGTCGTCGTGCCCGGGTGAGCGCCCGGCCGGGGGACCTGGCGTGATTCGAGGCTGGGGTGCGCGCGAGCGGACCCCGTTGTCACTCGGGGATGAAGGTAATCACGGCGAAAATCAGCGTCAAGGTTTCCTGCAAAACAGGAAATGTTTCGTTATCCGGTCGTGGCCGTGGCCATGACAGTGGCCGTGGCCGCCGTGCGCGCCCCGGCGGGTGTGTGGCTATGCGCCGGGCGCGGCCGTGCTGTCGCGGGCGACCAGCGTCGTCGCCATGTCCACGCGCCGGTAGGCGAGCTCGGGCTCGTCGTGCAGTCGGGTGACGAGCTGCATCGCCTGCTCGGCCATCTCGGCGAGCGGAACGTGCACGGTCGTCATCGCGGGGCCCGCCCACTTCGCGATCGCAAGATCGTCGTAGCCGACGACGGAGAGGTCGCGGGGGATGTCGAGCCCGAGTGCGCGCGCCGCGTCGTAGACGCCGAGCGCCTGGATGTCGCTCGAGGCGAAGATCGCCGTGGGCCGGTCGTCGCCGGAGAGCAGGGCGAGACCCTGCTCGTAGCCGTCGTCGTGGTGGAACTTGCCCGGCTTGACCCACTCGCGTCGAATGGGGATGCCGGCGGCGTCCAGCGCCGCGCGATAGCCCGAGAGCCGCGCCGTCGAGGCCAGCATGTCGTCGGGCCCGGTGATGATCGCGACCCTGCTGTGGCCGAGCTCGATGAGGTGGGAGGTTGCCAGATAGCCGCCGTTCCAGTCGGCTGAGCCGACGGAGGGGGCATCGGTCGAGGGCGCGCCGTACGGGTCGATCATGACTACCGGGATGTTGTGGCTGCGCAGCCGGGTCCTGACCTTCTCGCTGAGCTGCGCCGCGACGAGGATGACGCCGGCCGGCTGCCGCCGCACGACGCCCTCGATCCACGACGGGTGCGGCTGATGGCTGTCGAGCGTGCCGTTGACGACCATGCCGATGCCCTGCTCGCGCGTGACCCGCTCGATGCCCGCGATCGCGGCTGCGCCGAACGGGCTGTCGATCTCGAAGCAGAGCACCTCGACGAGCGGCGCGGTGCTCTGTGCCGTGGCGCGCCGGTTGTAGTTCCGATCGTTGAGCACCGCCTCGACGCGGCTCCTGGTCTCTTCGGAGACCCCCGAGCGGCCGTTCAGCACCTTCGAGACCGTCGCGATCGAGACGCTCGCGAGCGTGGCGACTTCGGAGAGGGTGGCGCGGCCTCGGCGCCCGGCTGCGGGTGTGCTCATGCTTCTTCTCGCGTTACTCTCGGGTTCGGCGGGACGATACGTTTCTTCCAAGCCGAGAAACTTTGTGCACCAGAGGTTAGCAATGACGATGACCGATCACCCGCAGGCCGACGCCTTCGCGCGCTACCCGTCCCTCGCGGGGCGCACGGCATTCGTCAGCGGCGGCGCCACCGGGCTGGGGCGCGAGTTCGTCGCGCAGCTCGCCGCGCAGGGGGCGCGGGTCGCCTTCGTCGACGTCGACGCGGAGGCCGGCGCGGCGCTCGCCGCCGAGGTCGCAGCCCGGGGCCGGCCTGAGCCGCTGTTCCTGGAGGTCGACGTGACCGACGTGCCCGCGCTGCAAAGCGCCATCGCGCAGGCATCCGCCCGCCTCGGCCCGATCACGGTCCTCGTCAACAACGCCGCGAACGACACGCGCCGCGCCGTCGACGACATCGACGTCGCCGGGTGGGACGAGGGCATCGCAGTCAACGTGCGCCATCACTTCTTCGCCGCGCAGGCGGTCCGTCCCATGATGCGCGCCGCGGGCGGCGGCTCGATCGTGAACCTGGGCTCGATCAGCGCGCACATCGACCTCGTCGAGCTGCCGGTCTACATCACGGCGAAGGCGGGCATCGAGGGGCTGACCCGCACCCTGGCGCGCGAGTTCGGTGCTGACGGCATTCGCGTGAACTGCATCATTCCCGGGTGGGTCATGACGCCGCGGCAGCTCGAGAACTGGGTCGGCGACGCCGAGCGGGCGAAGATCATGGCCGCGCAGTGCCTGCCCGAGCTGCTGTACCCGGCCGATGTGGCCCGCCTGCTGCTGTGGCTCGCGGCAGACGACTCGCGCATGTGCACCGCGCAGAGCTGGGTGGTCGACGGCGGCTGGATGTGAGGCCGCGCTACGAGGCTCGCCGCGGGGGAGCCGTGCTCGCGCGCACGACGAGCTCCGTCGGCAGATCGACGTGCCGGAACGAGAGCCCGGGCTGCTCACGTGACCGTTCGACGAGCGTCATCGCCGCTTCGGCCATCTGCGCGATCGGCACGTGCACGGAGGTCATGGCCGGGCTCGCCCACTGCGAGACCGAGAGGTCGCCGTAGCCGATCACGGAGAGATCGCCGGGGATGTCGAGACCGAGCGAGCGCGCGGCGTCGTACACGCCGAGGGCCTGCAGATCGCTCGAGGCGAAGACGGCGGTCGGGCGCTCCTCGAGCTCGAGCAGCGCGCGCCCCTGCGCGTAGCCGTCGGCGTGGACGAAGCGACCGGGCTTGATCCACTCCGGGCGCACGCGGATGCCGGCCGTCTCGAGCGCCGTGCGGTAGCCGGCGAGGCGCGCCGCCGCCGCCTGCATGCCGTCTGGCCCCTTGATGATCGCGATCCTCGTGTGGCCCAGCTCCTGCAGGTGACGGGTGGCGAGGAAGCCGCCGTTCCAATCAGCGGAGCCGATGGATGAGGCATCCGCCGCCGGCGGCCCGAACGGGTTGATCGCGACCACCGGGATGTCGCGGCTGCGCAGCCGCGTCTTGATGCGGGGGCTCAGCTCGGACAGGAGCAGGATGACGCCGAGCGAGTCGCGGTGGAGCACGCCGTCGACCCAGCCCGCAGGCGGGCCGTAGTCGTTTTCCGCCCCCGAGATCACGAGGCCCCTGCCGGCACGCCGCACGACGCGCTCGAGAGCGGCGGTCATGGCGGCGCTGAAGGGGCTGGCGATGTCGAAGCACAGCACGTCGATCACGGGCGCCGGCCGGTGGGCGGTCGTCCGCCGGCTGTAGCCGCGGGCGTCGAGCAGCGCGTCGATGCGGTCGCGGGTCTCGTCGGAGACGCCGTCGCGCCCGTTCAGCACCTTCGAGACCGTCGCGACCGAGACGCTGGCGAGCGCCGCGATGTCGGCGAGGGTGGCACGGGTGGCACGGGTGGCACGGGTGGCACGGGTGGCGCGCGGGGCGGGCGCTGCAGAGGTCGGGTCCTCGGCAAGCTCATTCGTCACCCTGGCAGATTATCTGTGGAACCGCGCAATTCGGGGACAGGGCGGTCTGTGCATCGGCTCTCGCGTGTCGCGTGCCCGCGGCGGTGTGCTGCGGCGCTTTCCGTGGCGGGCGCTCTGCAATAGCGTCGATCTCATGAAGGCGCAGCAGCTGACGGCCCCGGTGACGTATCACGGCGAGGGGCCCTGCTGGGATCCGGTGGGCGAGCGGATGCTGCTCGTCGACATGCTGGCCGGCGCGGTTGTCGACCTCTCATCGCTCACCTCGCCGGCGCGCTACGACGTCGGCTCGCCGGTCGCGGCCGTCGTACGGCCGCGCCGCAGCGGCGGGTTCATCGTGGCGACCGAGCACGGCTTCTCGCTGTTCGACTCGGGGTTCCGGCGGGAGCGCGAACTGACGCAGGTGCTCGACGACGCCGCGATCCGACTGAACGAGGGCGGCTGCGACCCGGTGGGGCGCCTCTTCTGCGGGGGAATGGCGTATGAGCAGACGCCCGGCGCGGCGGCTCTGTTCCGGCTCGAACCCGATGGCACCGCGTCCGTCGCCCTCGACGACATCACCATCTCCAACGGGCTGCAGTGGAGCCTCGACGGTGAGCGCGCCTACTACGTCGACACGCCGACGAAGCGCATCGACGTCTTCGACTACGACGCCGCCGAGGGCACGCTGCACGAACGGCGCCCGCTCGCCGACGTCAGCGACCTCGAGGGCGGCCCCGACGGCATGACGATCGACGCAGAAGGCGGGCTGTGGGTCGCGTTCTACAACGGCGGCGCGGTGCGCCGCTTCGACCCGGCAAGCGGCGCGATCACCGAGCTGATCGAGATTCCGGGGGTCCGGCAGATCACGGCGCCGGCCTTCGGCGGGGCATCCCTCGACACCCTCTACATCACGACCTCGCGCGAGAACCTGCCCGACGACGCCCAGCCCGCCGCGGGCGCGGTGTTCGCCGTGCAGCCCGGTGTGCAGGGGGTGCCGCTGCCGGCGTTCGCGGGCTGACGGGCCGCGCTATTCGGCCACCGGGGTGCGCCCCACCGTCACGACGGGGTTCGTCAGTCGGCCGATGCCGGCAATCTCGATGGTGACCTCATCGCCGTCGCGCAGGGTGAACTCGCTGGGGGGAACGAGACCCGTTCCCGTCAGCACGACGACGCCGTCGGGGAACTCGAGACCGCGGAAGAGCCAGTCGGCAAGGTCCTCCAGGCGCCGCGCCAGCTGGTCGGTCGACGTGACCTCGTCGTACACCGAGCTGCCGTCGCGCTCGATGAGCAGGCGGATGTCGAACGGGGGAGTCGCGAGCCAGGCAGGGACGATCTCGGGACCGAGCGCGCAACCGGCCGTGAACACCTTCGCCTGCGGCAGGTAGAGCAGGTTCTCGCCCTCGATCGAGCGGCTCGACGAGTCGTTGCCCGGCACGTAGCCGAAGATCTCGCCCGCGGCGTCGACGACGATGCCGAGCTCGGACTCCGGCACGTCCCAGGTGGAATCCGCGCGCTTGCCCACCGGCTCGCCGTCGCCGACCACGCGCACGCCCGTCGACTTGAAGAACAGCTCGGGGCGCTGCGCCCCGTAGACCTTGTCGTAGGGGGTGCCGTCGCTCGCCTCTTCGATGCGCCCGTCGCGGCTGCGCAGGTACGTCACGCCGGCCGCCCACACCTCATGCTGCGGGTCGATCGGAGCCAGCACACGAGCGGGCCGGATGCCTGCGCCGGCGGCCCCTTCGACGCGTTCGCGCGCCTCGGCGGCGGGCAGCCGCAGCAGCCCGGCGAGGCTCATGCCGAGAGGGGTATATTCCTCGCCGCGGCGCACGGCCCACAGGACGTCGCCGTCGACCTCGACGCGGGCGAGGGCGGTATCGGGGCGGTTGCTCATCAGTGCGACTCCCTCGTCACGATCGATCCGCTCGACCCCACGAGGAAGTCGAGGTCGGCACCCGTGTCGGCGCCCTGGACGTGTTCGATGTACAGCTTCTGCCAGCCGCGGTCGGCCTTCGCGAACGACGACACCTCGCGGAACGCGGGCTTGCGCGCCGCGAGCTCCTCCTCGGGCACCAGCAGCTCGAGCTTCCGGTTCGGCACATCGAGCGAGATCAGGTCACCGTCCTGCACGAGGGCGAGCACGCTGCCCGGCGAGGCGGCCTCGGGGGCGACGTGCAGCACCACGGTGCCGTATGCCGTTCCCGACATACGACCGTCGGAGATGCGGACCATGTCGCGGACGCCCTGCTTGAGCAGCTTCGGCGGCAGGGGCGTGTTGGCGACCTCGGGCATACCGGGGTAGCCCTTCGGCCCGCAGCCGCGGAGCACGAGCACCGAGTCGGCGTCGACGTCGAGCTCGGGGTCGTCGATGCGGGCGTGGAAGTCCTCGATGGAGTCGAAGACGACGGCCCGGCCCGTGTGGGTGAGCAGCTCGGGACTCGCCGCCGACGGCTTGATGACGGCGCCGCGCGGCGCGAGGTTGCCGCGCAGCACGGCGATGCCCGCCTCGTCCTGCAGGGGGTTCTCGCGCAGTGAGATCACGTCACGGTCCCACACGGGGTGCTCGCCGAGGAAGGAGATGAGCGGCGCGCCGACCACGGTCTGCGCGGCGGGGTCGAGCAGGTCGGTGAGCTGGTCGAGCACGGCCAGCACGCCGCCGGCGCGGAACAGGTCCTCCATCAGGTAGCTGCCCGAGGGCTGCAGATTCACGAGCAGCGGGACCTTCCCGCCGATGCGGTCGAAGTCCTCGAGGGTGAGGTCGATGCCCAGGCGGCCGGCGATGGCGAGCAGGTGCACGACCGCGTTCGTCGAGCCGCCGATTGCGGCGAGGGTAACGATCGCGTTGTGGAACGACTCCTTCGTGATGACCTGCGAGATGCGCCGGTCCTCGAGAGCCAGCTCGACCGCGAGCCGGCCCGAGGCGTGCGCCGCCTCGAGCAGGCGGCTGTCGGGCGCGGGCGTGCCGGCGACGCCCGGAATCGTCATGCCCAGCGCCTCGGCCATGATGCCCATCGTCGAGGCGGTGCCCATGGTGTTGCAGTGGCCCTTCGAGCGCACCATCTGCTTGTCGAACCGCTCGAACTCCTGCTCGGAGAGGTTGCCGGCGCGCACCTCTTCCGACAGGGCCCAGACGCCGGTGCCGCACCCGGAGCGCTCGCCGCGGAAGTAGCCGTTGAGCATGGGGCCGCCCGGCACGACGACGGCGGGCAGATCGACCGATGCGGCGCCCATCAGCAGCGCGGGAATCGTCTTGTCGCAGCCGCCGAGCAGCACCGCCGCGTCGATGGGGTTCGCCCGCAGCATCTCCTCGATCGTCATCGCCGCCATGTTCCGCCACAGCATCGCGGTCGGCTTCACGAGCGTCTCGCCGAGCGAGGTGACCGGCAGATTCACGGGCACGCCGCCCGCCTCCCAGACGCCCTGCTTGACGTACTCGGCGACCTCGTTCAGGTGCGCGTTGCACGGCGTCAGGTCGCTCGCGGTATTGGCGATCGCGATCTGCGGGCGGCCGTCGAAGGCGTGGTCAGGGACCCCGCGCCGCATCCACGCGCGGTGGATGAACGGGTCCCGCCCCGTGCCGCCGTACCAGTCCTGACTGCGCATCATCGCGCCCTCCTTCGGGTCAAGGTCCATCTTGTCTGATGATCGATTCGAAACTCGCCACGGGCGCGCCTCAGCGCTCCGGCGAGGTCACGGCACGAGGATGCCGCGGCCGACCGCGCCCGAGACGAGGTGCTCGTACGCCGCCGCCACCTCGTCGAGCGGCAGTCGCTCGCCGAGGAGCCGGTCGATCGGCAGCCGGCCCGCGAGGTAGAGCTGGAAGATGCGCGGCAGGTCGATGGGCGGATTGCTCGACCCGTAGAGCGAGCCGATCACGCGCTTCTGCCGCTGCACGAGCTGGTTGAGCGGCACGGCGAACTCCGTGTCGGCGGAACCGAGGCCGACCGCGACCACGGCACCGCCTGCCGCCGTGCAGTCGAGCGCCTGGCGCAGCGTCGCGGGTCGCCCGATGGCCTCGATCGCCCAGTCGACGCCGCGGCCACCGGTGGCGGCGAGCACCGCCGCCGTGGCATCTGTCTCACGCCCGTTGATGGCGATCGCGGCTCCCAGTTCGCGCGCGAGCTCGAGCTTGCGGTCGTCCACATCCACGACGATCACGGGGTGCGCACCGGTCAGTGCCGCGCCCATCACCGCCGAGAGCCCGACGCCGCCCGCGCCGATCACGAGCAGCGGCCGGCCCGCGGCGAACTCGACGACGTTCAGCACCGCTCCGACCCCGGTGATGACGGCGCACGCGGAGATCGCCGCGACCTCCGGCGGCACCCCGTCGGGCACGACGACCGCCGCGTTCTCGTTCACGACGACCTTCTCGGCGAAGCAGGACACGCCCATGAGGTGGTGCAGCGCCGTGCCGTCGGCCGCGCCGCCTGAGTCCACGGGAAGCGAGAGCCGCGAGGTGCCGTCGGGCAGGCCGCCCGTGGCCGCCTGCACCTTGCCGAGCTCGCAGAGAACCGGGTTGCCTGACACGCAGGCCTCGCAGACGCCGCAGCGCGGGCGCCACAGCAGCGCCACGCGGTCGCCCACCCTGATGCGGCCGGATGCCCGCGGCCCCAGTTCCTCGACGATGCCGGCCCCCTCGTGGCCGAGCACGAGCGGCAGCGGCGCCGTGAGGTCGCCGGTCATGTAGTGGTAGTCGCTGTGGCACACGCCCGCCGCCTCGATGCGCACGACGATCTCGCTGTCGCGGGGTGCAGCGAGCTCGACCTGCTCGATCGCAGGGGGTCGGCCGGGGGCGCGCAGCACGGCGGCGCGGATCGCGGTCATGCGCGCGCGGCCGAGGACGGTGCGCGGTCGCCGCCGGCGACGAGCTGGTCGCGCAGCGACTCGCGCACGACGCACTGCTCGAACGCGAACGAGTCGGCGAGGGCGTCCAGCTCGTCGTCGCTCAGCCCGCGGAACAGCTCCGCGTACTCCTCGGCGAGCGGCTGCGCGAACAGCAGGTTGTTGAGTACCGTGGAGACGGTGTCGAAGCGGCCCCACGGGTACGGGTTCCAGTTCGGGAACTCGCGCGCCACGAGAGCCTGAACGGCCTCGCTGACCTCGCGCACGCCCTCGCCGCCGAGCCGGTCGCTGCCCCACTGGTCGGCGGCGAGCCGGTTCTTCTTGGCGACGAAGGCGTCGAAGCGCTGCCGATACGGTGACTCGGGCGCGACCGAGACGAGCCCCTGGCGGCCGAGGTCCTTGTACATCCAGCTCGTCCAGCTGACGTCGAACTCGCGATAGAGGTCGAGCTGATCGGCGAGGATGCGGCGGCGCATGGCATCCACGTGCTCGTCGCCCGTGTAGATCGGTGCGAACTCGCCGACCATGATGGGCGTGCCGCTCGCGCGGGCGTACGCGGAGCGCTGCAGGAACTTGCGGCGCGCGTAGTCGCGGTCGATGTAGACGCCGTCGGTCTCGCCCGGGTAGTCGCCCCCGCGGCCGAGGCCGGAGGCGACGTAGTCGTGCACCGAGTAGACCGTGTTCGGCCAGGGGTCGGCGGGGTCGAACATGTCGAACTCCGTGGAGTAGGTGTTGCCGTCGAGGAACACGGTGTGGTCGGGATCGATCTCGCGCACGGCGTCGAACAGCCGCCGATAGAGGGGGCCGACGACGCGCCGGGTCTCATCGGCGGGCTCGTTCATGAGGTTGTAGCCGGCCACCCAGGTGTTGCCCTTGTAGTGCTCGGCGATCGCCTTCCAGATGTTCACGACCCTGTCCTGGAAGTGCGGGTGGCGCCACAGCTGCGCCTGATGGGTGTCGTTGTCGGAGTGCCAGTGGTGGTTCTGGCTGCCGGGCAAGGCGTGCAGGTCGATGAGCGAGTACACGCCATGGCGGCCGGATGCCTCGATGGCGCGGTCGAGGTGCTCGAACGCCGTCGGCAGGATCTCCAAGGGGCGGTCGTCGGACTCGAAGTGGTGGTAGTTGACCGGAATGCGGATCAGCGTCATGCCGAGGGAGCCGAGGAAGGTGGCATCCGCCTCGCCGTAGAAAGCGGTGAGCAGCCGCTCGAAGAACCGTGCCGCGCGGTCTGCGCCGATGACGGCGGCGACCTTCTCGCGCATGAGGGTCTCGTTGGCGGCGTAGCCCGTGATGAAGTTCTCCATGTTGAGCCAGCCGCCGACGCAGACGCCCGTGAAGCGGATCGGCTCGCCGTAGCCGTCGAGCAGGCGTGCTCCCTCGGTGCGGACGAAGTGGGGCGGCCTCGCGGGGGAGTGCGCGCTGGACATACCGATGACCTCGCTGTCATGTACGGAACGAAACATTTCGCGATCCCTTGGTGGAGTTTTCGCGAATGCTCTCAGGCTAGGAATCGGTGCGGTGCGGTGTCAAGCGCGCGCGGGTGCCGGCCCCATGGAAGCGCCCGGGTGCAGCGCGCACGGCACGAGCACCTGCGTCGCCGGCCCGTCGCGGCCCTCGAGTCGCGCGATGAGCGCCTCGGCCGCGGCTCGGCCGAGCACGTGGCCCGGCGCCTCGTAGGTGCTGAGCGGCGGCTGCGACAGCGCGGCGAGCGACGCGGTGGTGCCGATCGTGACGATCGAGAGGTCGCGGGGGACCTCGATGCCGCGCCGCGGCAGCGCGCTGAGCAGGGCCAGGCTGGCGGCGTCGTGCATCGAGACGATCGCGGTCGTCTGCGGCGCGCTGCTCGCCAGCTCGGCCGGCAGCGCGGAGATGGAGCCCGAGTCGTGGGCGACGTGGAAGACCGTTCCCGCGAGCCCGCGGGCGGCCACCGCCTCGCGGAAGGCCTGCTCGGTGCGGATGGGCGGCGCGTAGCCGGCCAGCGGTGTTCCGCGCAGGTCTTCCAGCACGAGCGCGAGATCGCGGTGGCCGAGCTTCGCGAGCTCATCGACCGCCGTCTGAGTCGTGCGCTCGAAGTCGATGTCGACGTAGTCGATGCCGGCGAGCTCGCGCGTGCGGCCGATCAGGACGAACGGCGCCTGCGCCTCGCGCAGTCGGCTGACCCGCTCGTCGTCGAGCTGCACCTCCATCAGCAGGACCCCGTCGGCGAAACCCGCCTCGATCAGCGATGCGATCTCGGTCGTGACGTTGTCGCTGTGCAGCGGCCACAGCACGAGGTTGTACCCGCGCTCCTCGGCGGCGGTCGCGGCCGACTCCACGAAGGCGTGGTTGTTGCGGTGATCGAGCATGGGGTAGATCAGCGCGAGGATGCGCGACTTGCGGCTCGCGAGCGCGCGTGCCGCGCGGTTGCGCCGGTAGCCGAGCTCGTCGATCACCTGCAGCACGCGCTCGCGGGTCTCGGGGGTCACGGGCTTGGTGTTGTTGACCACGAACGACACCGTCGAGATCGACACCTTCGCGCGATCGGCGACCTGCTGCATCGTGACCACGGTGGCGCCCTTTCTCTCGCGCGAGCTGAGTGCCGCAAGTATCGCATCGACATCGCGCCATTGTGGTAAAGCGCTTGACTTCGGCCACGTGATCTGGTCAGACTGCCGTGCAGGTCAAGCGCTTGACCCGATTCGGCTCGGGCGCCGGGCCCTGTTGCTCGACCCTCTTGTGACGCAAAGGAGCTCACTCGTGAAGAAATCGCGCACCCTCGTGGCGATCGCCGCAGCATCGGCCGTCGCGCTCACCCTCGCCGCCTGCTCGTCGGGCTCGTCCGCCAGCGCAGGCGGCAAGCAGACGCTGACGGTCGAGGACTACTACTCGTCGGACCCGAGCATGAGCGGTTACAACGCCGTCTACAAGGAATGCGCGGCGTCCATCGGGGCGAAGGTCAACCCCGTGCACATCGCCGGGGCATCCCTCATCCAGAAGGTGCTGCAGCAGGCATCCTCTCGGACCCTGCCCGACGTCCTCATGCTCGACAACCCCGACGTTCAGCAGATCGCCGCGACCGGCGCGCTCGCCCCGCTCAAGAACTTCGGCGTCTCGGCGCCCAAGGGCGACGTTCCCGGCGTGATCAAGGCGGGCACCTACAAGGGCGAGCTCTACGGCCTCGCGCCCGTGATCAACTCGATCGCGCTCTACTACAACGTCGACATGCTGAAGGCCGCGGGTGTGACCCCGCCGAAGACGTGGGACGAGTTGCAGGCCGCCGCGAAGAAGCTCACCGACCCGAGCAAGGGCGTCTACGGCTTCGCGATGAGCAACATCAACACCTACGAGGGCACCTGGCAGTTCCTGCCGTTCCTGTGGACGAACGGCGGTGACGAGAAGAACATCGACACTCCTGAGGCGGCGCAGGCGCTGCAGCTCGACGTCGACCTGCAGAACGACGGCTCGATGTCGAAGAGCTCGGTGAACTGGTCGCAGCAGGACGTCAACAACCAGTTCGTCGCGGGCAAGGCGGCCATGATGATCAACGGCCCGTGGCAGCTGCCCGTGCTGAACGCGAAGAAGGGGCTCAACTTCGCGAGCGTTCCGATTCCGACCCGCACGTCGTCGCAGACCGTCGTCTCCCCGCTCGGCGGCGAGACCTTCAACGTTCCCCAGACCGGCGACAAGGCCAAGATGGCCCTCGCCGGAAAGTTCGTCGCGTGCCTGAACAAGCCGGCGACCCAGCTCAAGATCGCCAAAATCTCGGGCAACGTCCCCTCCGACCAGGACTCGGCCGCCACGTGGGCGACGTCGCACCCGCAGGTGCAGGCGTTCACCGAGACCGTGAAGACGGCGCGGGCGCGCACCGGTGAGCTCGGGCCGAAGTGGCCCACCGCGGCGACGGCGATCTACACGGCCGTGCAGCTCGCACTCACGGGCAAGGCGAGCCCCGAGGACGCGCTGAAGCAGGGGCAGGCGCAGAACAAGTGACGACCTCAGTGGATGCCGGGCGCGCGCACAGCGCCGCCCCGCCGGCCCGCCGCGCCCGACCGAGCACCGAGCCGCGCAGGAAGGCGCACCCCGCCCGCTACCTCACGCGCTGGTTCTTCGTCGCGCCCGCGATCCTGTTCGTGCTGGTGTTCTTCGGCTACCCCATCGTGCAGAACGTGGTCATGTCGCTGCAGAACTACACGACCACCACGTTCTACACGGGCGAGGCGCCGTGGGTCGGGTTCAAGAACTACACGACGGTGTTCACGAACCCCGTCTTCGGAACGGCCGTGGTGAACACCGTGCTGTTCACGATCGGTTCGATCGTGCTGCAGTTCGGCGTCGGGCTCGGCCTCGCGCTGTTCTTCAAGCGGCACTTCCCGCTGAGCGGGTTCCTGCGCTCGCTGCTGCTGCTGCCCTGGCTGCTGCCGCTCATCGCGTCGGCGGCCGTGTGGAAGTGGATCCTCGATCAGGGCAGCGGCGCGCTCAACGGGTTCCTCGGCCTGTTCGGCGTCGACCCGGTGCCGTGGCTCGTCAGCCCGAGCCTCGCGCTCATCGCCGTCATCGGCGTGAACATCTGGCTCGGCATCCCGTTCAACACGACCATCCTCTACACCGGCCTGCAGGCCGTGCCCGAGGAGCTCTACGAGGCCGCCTCGCTCGACGGCGCCGTGGGGTGGCGCGCCTTCTGGCACATCACCTGGCCCAGCATCCGCTCGGTCGTCAGCGTCGTGATCGTGCTCGGCGTCGTCTACACGCTGAAGGTCGTCGACATCATCCTCGGCCTGACGGGCGGGGGCCCGGCGAACTCGACGCAGACGCTCGCGACCTGGGCCTACCAGAACTCGTTCGTGAAGTTCGCGTTCGGGCAGGGCGCCGCGATCAGCAACGTGCTGATCGTCGTCTCGCTGCTGTTCTCGGCCGTCTATCTGTACATGAACCGCAAGGGAGTCGACGAATGAGCGAGACGCGCGCGCTGCGGCTCGCGGGGGTGCCGAACCGCGCCCCCGCCCGGAAGTGGCCGATGACGGTGCTCGGCATCGTCTTCCTCGGCATCATGGTGTTCCCCGTCTATTGGATGATCAACAGCAGCCTGCAGGCCAACTCCGGGGCGGCGAGCACCGACTGGTTCCCGATCCACCCCACGATCGCCGGCTACGTCACGGCCATCCACCAGCAGGGCGGCAACCTCGTCACGAGCCTCGTGATCGCGATCAGCGCGGTGGTGCTCACCCTCGTGGTCGCGACGCCCGCGGCATACGGCCTCGCCCGCTTCAAGATGCGGGGCATGACCGCGTTCGTGCTCGTGCTGCTGATCACCCAGATGATCCCGACGATCGTGATCGCCAACGCGCTCTACACGCTGTTCAACGACTGGGGCCTGCTGAACTCGTACCTCGGCCTGATCCTCGCCGACAGCGCGCTGCAGATCCCCTTCGCGATCATCCTGATGCGGGCGTTCATGGCGTCGATTCCGCAGAGCCTGGTCGAGGCGGCTCTCGTCGACGGCGCGAACAACTTCCGGGCGTTCACCGCGATCGTCGTGCCCATCAGCAAGAACGCGATCATCACGGCCGCGCTCTTCACCTTCCTCGGCGCGTGGGGCGACTTCCTGCTCGCGTTGACCCTGACGAGCACCCCGGCCGTGCGCCCCATCACCCTCGGCATCTACAACTACATCGGCGCCAACGTCACGCAGTGGGGGCCCGTCATGGCGACCGCCGTGATCGCCTCCATCCCGGCCGGCGTGCTGCTCATCATCGCGCAGAAGTACATCGCGGCCGGCGCCCTGGGCGGAGCGATCAAGTGACGACGGACGCCTCGGCGAAAGACCACTCAGAAGGAGAATCCATGAACGCCATCCCCACCACCTCCACCCGCCCGCTGCGTGTCGTCGTCTGGGGCGAGAACCGGCACGAGCAGGTCGAGCCGCACGTCGCCGAGCTCTACCCCGACGGCATGCACAACGCCATCAAGGCGGGCATCGAAGAGAACCTCGGCGAGGGCGCCGTCGTCACGACCGCCCTGCTCGACGACCCCGAGCACGGCCTCACCGAAGAGCGCCTCGCCGAGACCGACGTGCTGACCTGGTGGGGCCACGCGGCACACGGGGAGGTCTCGGACGAGGTGGTCGAGCGGGTGCACCGCCACGTGCTCGAGGGCATGGGGCTCGTCGTGCTGCACTCCGGCCACTGGTCGAAGATCTTCCAGAAGCTGATGGGCACGACCTGCACCCTGCGCTGGCGCAGCGAGAACGACCGCGAACTCGTCTGGACGGTCGACCCCACCCACCCCATCGCGCAGGGGGTGCCGCACCCAATCGAGATCCCCCAGCAGGAGATGTACGGCGAGCAGTTCGATGTTCCCAAGCCCGACGAGATCGTCTTCATCTCGTCGTTCTCGGGCGGCGAGGTGTTCCGCAGCGGCATCACCTATCGCCGCGGCAACGGCAAGATCTTCTATTTCAGCCCGGGCGACCAGGACTTCCCGGTGTATCACCACAAGGACGTGCGACGCGTCATCGCGAACGGCGTGAAGTGGGCGGCCTCCGACCGGCCGGCCCGCGCGCTGCCCACCCTGCTGCGCTACGAGACCGGCGACTTCTTCAACGGGCGCGGCTACCAGGGCGCCATGAGCAACCACGCGGACGCCGAATGAGCCGGTTCGCGACCGTCGACGCCGCCGGCCCGCTGCGGGTCGTCCTCGTCGGCGCGGGGAACATGGGGCGCCACTGGCTGGACGTCATCGCCGAGACGCCCGAGGTCGAGCTCGTCGGGCTCGTCGACCTCGATCTGCCGCTCGCGCGGCGCGCGCTCGCGGAGCGGGGGCTGAGCGTGACGGTGGGCGAATCGCTGACGCAGGTGGCGGGGGACGCCGGCGCGCAGGCCGTTATCGACGTGACCGTGCCGCCCGCCCACCACGCCGTGAACACCGAGGCGCTGTTCGCGGGGCTGCCGGTGCTGTGCGAGAAGCCGATCGCGCCGACCGTCGCGCAGAGTCTCTCGCTGGCCGCCGCGGCCGAGGCATCCGGCCAGCTGCTCATGACGAGCCAGTCGCGGCGCTACTACGCGGCGCTCGCCGAGCTGAAGGACGCGCTCGGCGCGCTCGGCCCCATCGGCATCGTCACCACCGAGTTCTTCAAGGCGCCGCACTTCGGCGGATTCCGCGACGAGATGGCGCACCCGCTGCTGGTCGACATGGCGATCCACGCCTTCGACGTGTCGCGCTACCTGCTCGACGCCGAGCCGGTGTCGGTCGACTGCCGCACCTTCAACCCGAGCTGGAGCTGGTACCGCGGCGACGCGGCGGCGACCGCGGTGTTCGAGTTCGAGGGCGGCACCAGGTACACCTTCACCGGCAGCTGGTGCAGCCCCGGTTTCGAGACCTCGTGGAACGGCAGCTGGCGCATCAGCGGGGCGGGCGGCACGGCGCTGTGGGACGGCGAGGGGCGCCCAGAGGTGGAGTACGTCGAGGGAGCAGGGCCGGGCGACGTCACGCGCGCGACCCTGCCCACTGCCGTTCGTCCCGAGATCGCCGGGGCGCTCGACGAGTTCGTCGATGCGCTGCGCACCGGGCGGACGCCCTCGGGCGACGTGCACGCGAACGTGTTCAGCCTCGCGATGGTCGAGGGCGCGGTGCGCTCGGCCGAGACCCTCGGCACCGTCAGCCTCGAGGCCGTGCTGGAAGACGGCTACCGCGACGCGCTCGCGAGCGAACGCCGCGAAGACGTGAGAGGCGTGCTCGAATCATGGGGGAGCGCGGCAGCGGGGCTGCGCACGAAGGGGGTCGCATGACGGTCGCCGCACAGCCGATGGCCGCGCCCGGGCGGGGCGCCGTGGCCCCGCTCGCCGGCGGGGTCGCCCTCGGCGACGGCCTGCTCGGGCGCTGGCAGCGCCGGAACCGCGCGACGACGATCCCGCACGGCATCGAGCGGCTCGAGACCGAGGGCAACCTCGACAACCTGCGCAGGCTGATCGGCGAATCGGATGCCCCGTTCCGCGGCCTCGTCTTCGCCGACAGCGACGTGCACAAGACGCTCGAGGCGGTCGCGTGGGAGCTCGGCCACGGCGAGGACGCCCGGTTGCGCGCCTTCTATGAGGAGGCGGTCGCGCTGCTCGCCCGCGTCCAGGACGACGACGGCTACCTGGATTCCGCGTTCCAGCGCGCCGACCGCGAGAAGGAGCGCTGGAGCGACCTCACGACGGGGCACGAGCTCTATTGCGCGGGGCATCTGATTCAGGCATCCATCGCCGCGAAGCGCGCGCTCGACGACGACCGGCTGCTCGCCATCGCGACCCGGGTCGCCGATCTGATCGTGCGCCGCTTCGGCGGCTCAGCGGCCGAGGGGTACCCGGGCCACCCCGAGGTCGAGTACGCGCTCGTCGAGCTGTTCCGGCTGACGGGGCGGCGCGAGTACCTCGACGTCGCCCGGGCCTTCGTCGACCGGCGCGGCGCGGGGTGGCTCGGCCGCGGCGGCTTCGGCTCGAGCTACTACCAGGACGACACCCCGGTGCGCGAGACGGCCATCATGCGCGGCCACGCCGTGCGGGCGCTCTATCTCAACAGCGGAGTGACGGACGTCTACCTCGAGACGGGCGACGAGAGCCTGCTTTCCGCGCTGCGGGCGCAGTGGGACGACATGGTCACCCGGCGCAGTTACCTGACGGGCGGCACGGGGTCGCGGCACAAGGACGAGGCGTTCGGCGACGCGTACGAGCTGCCGAGCGAGCGGGCGTATGCCGAGACCTGCGCGGGCATCGCCGCGATGCACTGGGCGTGGCGCATGTATGTCGCAACGGGCGAGCTGAGCTACGGCGACTTCTTCGAAACCGCGCTCTACAACGTCGTCGCCGACGGGATCTCGGAAGACGGGGCGGCCTTCTTCTACAGCAACCCGCTGCAGCTGCGGCCCGACCACGTCTCGGGGCAGCAGGAGGCCGCCGCGCGGCGGCTCGACTGGTATTACTGCGCGTGCTGCCCGCCGAACCTGATGCGCACCTTCGCCAGCATCGAGGGCTATCTCGCAGCCGCACGCGGCAACGAGCTGCAGCTCGTGCAGTACACCCGGGCGCGCATCGAGGCGGAGCTCGAGGGCGGCCGCGTCGCGCTCGACGTCGACACCGAGTACCCGCTCGACGGGCGGGTGCGGATCTCTGTGATCGAGGGATTCCCCGGCGCGGCTCTGGCGCTGCGGGTGCCCGCCTGGGCATCGGGCCACCGGGTCTCGGTGGGCGGTGGGGCCGTTTCCGCCGAGCTGCGCGGCGGGGCCCTGCGCCTGCCCGCGGTGCTCGTCGCCGGCACCGTGATCGAGCTTGAGCTCGACATGCCGGCGCAGGTGCTGACGGGCAACGCGCGCATCGACGCCGTGCGCGGTGCGGTCGCGGTGCGCCGCGGGCCGATCGTCTACTGCCTCGAGCAGGCCGACAACGACGTCGACATCGACGAGGTCGAGGTCGATCCGGCGCGGCCGCTCGCCGCGGGGCAGGCGGCGACGCCGCTCGGGCCGGTGCTCGTGGCGACGGGGGCGCGGCGTGCGCCGGGCGGTGCGCTGTATTCGGCGTGGCAGGCGCGGCCCGAGGCATCCGATCGCCCCATCGCCCTCACGCTGCGACCCTATGCCACCTGGGGCAACGGCACGCCGGGTGCGATGCGCGTCTGGATTCCGGCCAGCACCGGCTGAGGGCGGCTCTCAGGCGGTGGAGAGAACATAGAAGGTCGTGTCTTCCGAGCTCTCCACCGCCCCAGCACCCCCGGCCACCGCCAGCGGGGGAGCGGCGCCGAAGCGCACGCTTCCGGTCATCGCGCTCAGCACGCTCGTCGTCGGCACCATGGTGGGCGCCGGTGTCTACTCGCTGCCGGCGAACTTCGCCGCGTCGACGGGCGTCGTCGGCTCGCTGATCGCGTGGGTCGTCTCGGGCCTCGGCACGCTGATGCTCGCGCTCGTCTTCCAGCGCCTCGCGGTCAGCCGCCCTGAGCTCGATGCGGGCATCTTCGCCTATGCCAAGGCGGGCTTCGGGAACTACGTCGGCTTCTTCTCGGCGTTCGGCTACTGGGCGAGCGCCGTGGCGGGCAACGGCACGTATGTCGTGCTGATCGGCTCGGCCCTCGGGCAGGCCTTCCCCATTCTCGGGGAGGGGAACACGCCGGCATCCGCCCTGCTGTCGACCGCGATCCTCTGGGCGTTCCATCTTCTGATCGTGCGCGGCGTGCGGCAGGCCGCGCTCATCAACACCGTCGTCACCATCGCGAAGATCGTGCCGATCATCGTCTTCATCGTGCTCGTCGCGCTGGTCGGCATGCACTGGCACACGTTCTCGGCGAACCTGTGGGTCGGGGCTGGGGATGCCCGCTCTGCCGGGGCCCTCTTCGGGCAGGTGCGCTCGACCATGCTCGTCGCGGTCTTCGTCTTCCTCGGGGTCGAGGGCGCGTCGGTCTATTCGCGCTACGCCCGGAAGCGGCGCGACGTCGGGCGCGCGACGATGCTCGGCTTCGGCAGCGTGCTCGTGATCCTGATGCTGGTCACCCTCGTGGCGTATGCCGCACTGCCCGTGGCGAGCATCGCCGGGCAGCACCAGCCGTCGATGGCCGGAGTGCTCTCGGCCGTCGTCGGCCCGTGGGGCGGCGTCTTCGTCTCGGTCGGGCTGCTCGTGTCGGTGCTGGGGGCGTTCCTCGCCTGGACGCTCATGGCCGCCGAGGTGTTCTTCAATGCGGCGCGCGGCGGGGATGCGCCCGCCGTGTTCGCGCGCGTCAACAGGGCCGGGGTGCCGAGCAGCGCGCTGCTGCTGACGACGCTCGCGGTGCAGCTGCTCGTCGTGGTCTCGCTGTTCTCGAACGACGCGTTCCAGTTCTGCCTGATGCTCTGCGCCGCCCTCGCCGTGGTGCCCTACGTGCTGACGGCGGGTTTCGCGCTGCGCGAGGCCGTCGCCGAGCGACGGCGAGCCGGTGAAGCATCCGCTCGAGTCGCCGGCCCCGTCGTCACGGCCGCGCTCGCGCTCGTCTACACGCTGTTCCTCGTCTACGCGACGGGCATCACCTATCTGCTGATCTCGGCGATTGTGTATGCGCCGGCGTCACTGCTGTTCGCGGCGGCGCGGCGCCGCAGCGGTCGCCGGGTGTTCCGCCCGTGGGAGGTCGCGCTCGCCGCATTCACCGTGGTCGCCGCGCTCGTCGGGGTGGTCGCGCTCGCCGCGGGGTGGATCGCGGTTTAGCGGGTCGGGATGCGGGACGCCGAGTTGCTCGACACGCTGCGGGCATGCTCGTGTCGGCACGCGCGGAGACAGACCTCTGCCTTGCGGCCCGGTTGTGTTGCTAGGTGGCGGGGGTGAGGTTGCGTTTGGGGGTGTGGACGGCTGCGACCCATTCGGTGGCGTGGGATCCGA